>DATNKY010000364.1:0-3794 GCA_035603155.1 Solirubrobacteraceae bacterium | reverse complement strand
GAACTCCCACAGCACGTCTCGGTCGAGCACGCCCAGCGCTGCATCACGACCCCGGTCCGCATGCAGGACGCCGATCACCCGCGGGCCGACGACGAGCGGCGCGGCCGCGTAGGAGGTCCAGCCGGTCAGCTCGGCCAGGCGCCGGTCGGCGCGCGGCTGCAATTGGGCATCGACCACGATCGTCGCCCGCCGCCGGCGCAGGAGCTCGGTCTCGATCAGCGGGTGCTCGAGCCGGACGGGCTCGGCGCGCAGCGCCGCGAGCACGCCCTCGGCCGCTGCCGGCTCGCCTTCGAAATGCACCGCCTCGCCGACCATCTGCCCGGCGCTGACGAGGCTGAGGATTGCGCGGTGAAAATTGGACGCAGCACACAGCGCCTCGGGGGCGCGTACCAGCATCGCCGCCGGGGAGGTGAGCTCGCGCAGTTCCACGACCGCGCCGTGGGCGCGCGACAGCGCCTCGAAGCGCGCCTCGAAGCGCTCGCGCAGTCGGCGCAGCGCGGCCTCGTGCTCTGCGACCTGCACGCCGCCATCGGCACCGTCGATCGCGGCCAACCGCTCGGACAGGCTCGCCGCGAGCTCGCGGATCGACTCGCGGCCGGCGGTGCGCGGCGTGTCGCTCGCGAGTCCCAGCAGCCGCTCGGCATCCGCGCAGGCGCGCGCGAGCCGACGTTCGAGCTCGGCCCCCGCGGCCCCGGCCACCGTTGCACGCGCGCCGGCGCTCACCGCACGTGCTCCGGTGACGAGGAACGTACGAAGCGCGAGACCGCGTCGGCGCGGCTGGTCGCGCCGAGCTTGCGCAGAATGTTCTTGACGTGGTACTTGACGGTCCCCTCACGGACCACGAGCGCCCGTGCGATCTCGAGGTTCGTGTTGCCCCGTCCGAGCAGTCGGAGCACCTCGAGCTCGCGCGGCGTCAACGACTGGACCATCTGCCGGCCCGCCTCGGATGCCGGCCGGACCGTCTCGGCTTCCGAAAGCGTGCTCAGACGGCGGCTCATCCACTGCGCGGCCGATTGCAGTTCGCCGCGGTGCAGCTCGAGCGTGTGGCGCAGCACGGCGCGTTCGAGCACTCCCGAGAGGCCCTGGGTGAACTTGACGATCACCTCGGCGTCGATCTCATCCACGGTGCGGCCGCTGAGCTGCGTATCCGCGTGCAGCAGCCCGATCGTCTCACCCTGGGCGACCAGCGGCCCGACCACGTAGGAGCGCAGCCCGAGTGCATCGGCGAGTTCGCGCGGAGCACGGCGGCCGCCCTCGCCGACGGACACGGTCTCGACCGTGCGCTGGCGCGCGACCTCGGCCTCGCGCAGTGGATAGGCAAGCCGGATCGGTGCTCGCCGGAGCCGGTCCAGCGCCCCGGTTGCGTCGGGCTCGCCGGGATCCGTCCACAGCGCGAGCGGCAGCAAGAGGTCGCCCGTGACCTCGCTGATCAGCACCCGGTCAAACTGGGAGCGCACCCCGAGCTCCGCGGCGGCTCGGCCGAGGATCCCGTCGCTGGACGCAACCTCGCCCAACACCCGCACCGCGTCGCCGGCCCGCTCGAGCGCGTCGGCACGGCGCACGTATTCGAGCTCGCACAGCTCGCGCTCGAGCGCGAGCAGCTCGAGCAGCGCGCGCTCGATCGTCCGCGCCGCGGGGTCCACGCTCGGGCTAGCCTCGAGCACGAGCACCGCCGATCCCACGGCGCTCGAGCGACCGCGCGTCGTTTCGAGCGCCGCCGGCGGGCCGAGGCGCGCAGGCCCGGTTCAGACGAACAGGTCGCGGCGCTCGAGAAGCTCGTAGCGCGCGATCGCGTCCTGGCCGACGCAACACATCCGGTGCGGTTGTCCAGCGCGCTCGATCGCGCGCCACGCAGTCCCGGCCACCGAACCGGGCACCAGCGCCAGGGCTCGGTGCTCGGACTGGAGCAGCCACAGGGCCTCGACGCCCGCCAGCTCGGCACTCGCGAACGGGGCCACGTCGCGCGGGTCCCCGCTCGGGCCGAAGACGCCGAGCGATGCGAGCACCGGGCGCGTTGCAGCCCCGATGACGGTGATCGCGCCCCAGTTGAGGCTCCGATCGCGCACGGCGATGCCGGCCATCCGCGCCCCGCGCGCGGTGAGCAGCTCGTGCACGTTGAAGCCGATGCTCGGGTCGCACAGAACCACCACGCGCTGGGCGTGTAAGCCAGGCGACGCCGCGCCGGCACCGCACCACCAGGCGCCGCCTGCATTGATCACGCCGCCCGGCGCCAGCACGGACCCGGTGGCGTGCCGGATCAGCTCGGCCAGGCGCGTCGCGGGGCCAAAGATCTCGAGCTTGGTCAGCTGCGAGGAGTCCGCGATCCCGGTGGCGCTGACGCAGGCGGCGAGCTCCCCCGCCGCTGAGCCGTAACTGACGGCGACCGTGCCGCCACGGCGCGGGGCAAAAACGGCTCCCGCGCGCTCGAGCACTCCGGCGAGCACGCCCGGCGCCCGCCTTGGGATCGCGTGAATCGACACTGCACCCGGGAACGTACTTCTTCATTTCTTCCTCTACCCCTCCCGTTTGGTAGGAGTTAATCTACAAATCAGGAGGCTCGCGTGCCTAGACTACCTCCAGAAGCCCTCGCGCAACGTTCGAGCCCTCAACCTACTCGAAAGTCCAGGTCGTTTAGGAGATGTGGGAGTGGTATGGATTGCGGCCGAGGTCCAAGCTGTCGCGACGGCGCGGCGATCGCGCAGTGATGAGAGGAAGAGGCTGAGTAAATGAGCACCAGAGCAGATCCGGCGACCGCGTCGATTAGCAATTACGCGCGCGTGGCGGGAATGATCGCGACCGATCGCTGCGTGATCCTCGACGGCGCGATCGGGACCGAGCTGATCAAGGTCGGCGGCGAACGCCCCGAAGTCGAGGAGCACCTCTGGGGCCTGACCGCACTGATCGACCAGCCTGACGCCGTCAAGGCGGTCCACCGCTCCTACATCGATGTCGGTTGCGATGTGACGTGCACGAACACGTGGGGCCTGCCGACCGCGCTGCGCGACGGCGGAAACAAGCTCACGGGGATATTCGAGCCGGTCCACTGGATGGACATCGCCCGCCGAGCGGTGCGCCTCGCCCGCGACGCGGCGGTCGACGCCGGCCGCGAGCACGAGGTCGCGGTCGCGTTCAGCATCAACGGCGACGTCGACACTCCGGACGGTCGCGAGACGATCCGGCTGCTGTCACGCGCGTTCGAGGAGGAGCCGCCGGATCTGATCCTGCTCGAGACGCTGTCACTCGTGCGCAGTTCGACGTATGCCACGGTCGAAGCGCTGCTCGCGACGGGCTTTCCCGTGTGGCTGAGCTTCCGGCGCTGCCGCGAGGGCGTCTGCGGCATCTACGGCGAACATTGGGGCGGTCCGGAGGGCGACGCGTTCGGCCGCGCCGCGCGCCGCTTCGAGGAGATGGGGGTCGGCGCGCTGGCGATCAACTGCATTCCCCCCGACCACGTCCCGGGGATGCTCTCGTGGCTGCGTGACTTCACGGACATGCCGCTCGGCGTCTACCCCAACCTCGGCTATCTGTCGGTCGCCGGCTGGCGCGAGGATCCGGGCGTCGCCGACCGCGAGTACGCCGAGCTCGCGCTCGGCTGGCGCGCGGAGGGCGCGCAGATCATCGGCGGTTGCTGTGGCGTGCGCCCCGAGCACCTGGCCGCCGCCCGCGCCGCGCTCGCCGACACCAAGCCGGGCCATGCGCGCCCCGCGACGCTCCCCGAGGAGGAAGGGGCGTCACGGAGGCGCACGGACCCGGCACCGTCTTGGAAAGACGCCCGTGGGCGTGACCTCTTCCCG
>DATNKY010000367.1:0-3686 GCA_035603155.1 Solirubrobacteraceae bacterium | reverse complement strand
CCGCTGACGCCCTCGACAGTCGTGATGGTCTTCCCAACCGCCCGCTCGGTGGTCGTCTGACACGACTTCGTGTTCTTACCGTCGATCAGGACCGTGCACGCGGCGCAGAAGCCGGCGCCGCACCCGAACTTCGTGCCACGCAGCGCAAGCACGTCCCGGAGTACCCATAGCAGCGGCGTCTTCGCGTGCTGGTCGTCAACCTCGACGTCGTCGCCGTTGACAACCAGCTTCATCTGAAACCTCGTTCGATCGAGACCTGCGAGCCCTGTTGCATGGGCAGCAGGTTCGCCCCGACCCAGGTGAGCTGTCCTCACCGGATGATGGTGATTCCCCGGCCACGCCCCCGCCCCACCTTCGGCTTACGGACAACGCCATGTTCTCCTCGAAGGGGCGACCGAACTCGCCATCGAGTCGTAGCCGTAGAGCCGTCCCTTTCCGAACGTCGATCGTCAAGCCGTGCGGTTCGTGATGGCCTGAGCGCGCTGAATCACCGGGATCTGGCGATGACGCATCACCCGAGCGCTGGAGACGATCCGGCTGCGAGTCATCGACCCAAGGAGAACAAGCTCATGTCCGATATCGGCAACGGTCGCGTCGGTCGCGCCGACGTAGTCATCGTAGGGGGAGGCTCAGCGGGCAGCGTTCTCGCCGGCCGCCTCAGCGAAGATCCGAGCCGCTCGGTCCTGCTCCTCGAGGCGGGCACGGCCTACGGCGTCGATGGCTATCCAGACGACCTGTTGGACCCCGCGCGCGTGCCGGCCAACCCCGAGCACGAATGGGGCTACAGCGCCCGCGGTGGAGCTGCCTCGCCGGAGATCATCGCCGCGCGCGCCAAGGCGCTAGGCGGCTGCTCGGCCCACAACGCCACGGTGGCGATGCGCGCACGACCGAGCGACATCCGCGACTGGCAACGTCATGGCCTTGAGGATTGGACGATCGACGCCGTCTACGAGACGTTCCGAGACATGGAGAACACACCCGACGGCGACGACGCCTACCACGGTCGGACAGGACCGTTCCCGATACGACAAGAGAAGTACGACGAGCTGACCACCTCGTTGCGCGGGTTCATCGACGCGAGCGTGGCGGAGGGATACTCACGCGTCGAGGATTTCAACGGGCCGGATCCGAGCGGGGTCGGCGGGGACCCCGTCAACGTCGTCGATGGCGTGCGTCAGAACAACGGCCTGGTCTACCTCACCGAGGAGGTCCGCAACCGCCCCAACCTCAAGATCTCAGGCGATGTGCTCGTTGATCGAGTCCTGTTCGACGGTCGTCGCGCGGTCGGCGTCGTCACGGCAAACGGCGCTGAGATCCCTGCTGGCGAGGTGATCCTCTCCGGGGGCTCATACGGAAGTCCGGCGATCCTGCTGCGCTCGGGCGTCGGCCCGTCGGCTGATCTGGCGGAGCTCGGCATCGACGTCGTGGCCGACCTGCCCGTCGGACAACACCTCCAAGACCAGCCCTTCTACTACAACGCGTACGCCCTCAAAACCGATGCGCTCGACATGCGGCCAGCGGTCGGCGCGCTGCTATGGATCCCGTCCAGCGAGGCCCGAGGCGATGAGCTGGACATCCACATCGCGGTGACACACCTGATACCCGCCGAGTACAGCCCGACCGGCGGAGCGATCTCGCTGAGCGTCGCGGTCGTCAAACCCGATTCTCGCGGCACGATCACCCTCAGAAGCCGCGACCCGCGCGAGCAGCCAGAGATCGACTGCAACTACCTGGCTGAGGGCCGGGACGCGCGCCGGATGCTCGAAGGGGTCAAGCTGGCCCGCAGGATCGGCCGCAACCCGGCGCTCGCTCAGTTCCTCGAGCTCGAGATCCTGCCTGGCGACGCAGTCGCGGATAACCAACTCGCAGACGTGATCGCTTCCAACCTGGCTTCCTACGGCCATCCGACCGCTTCGGCGCCGATGGGCGGTCCCCAGGACCCCTGGGCGGTCGTGGACTCGCGTGGCGCCGTCAAGGGGATCGACGGACTTCGCGTCGTCGACGCATCAATCATCCCGGTCGTTCCGTCCGTCGCGATCAACCCCACGACGATCATGATCACCGAACGGATCGCCAAAGCCGTCTACGCAAGCGAGTCTCGGCTCAGCCAGCGCGGAGTAGAAGTGGCTCCGACAGCCTAGGCGCCCGACCGCCGTCCCGTCGTGTCGCGTTCAGCCGAGGATGCGCTCTCCAGACACCGAAGAGATCGCGATCGTCGGCATGCAGGCGCGCGAAGCGGACGAACTGGCCGCGGCCGCTGAGGCGGTGGGGCTCGCGGTCCGCCCGCTCGCGTTCGGGAGCCCCCCTGGCTGACGCGGCACTTGCGGCGCATGGACGACAGACCTCCACGGCCACGAGCAGCCCGCGATCGAGCTCGGAGAAACCCGATCGCGTTCCGCAAGCAACACTGCGACACACAACCAGTCCGTAAGCGAGTAACCGGTGCGGGGCCGCGCCGGAGGAACCGTCTGGTGCGTCGCAGCAGTCAGGCGAAGGAGGCCGTGAGTTTGGGATCACCAGGATCCGGCGACGACGCCTCACCTGACCCGGCGGGAGATTGTCCAGGCCGAACACGACCGAAAGCAACGGAGAGGAACAACATGACAAACGAAGAGTTCGTCCGCCGGGCATACGACCTCGCCGAGGTCAAGGACATCCAGGGGTGGATCGACTGCTTCAACCCCGACGGAGTCTTCGTCGACAACTCTGTCGAGGTGACCTACACCGGTCCGGCGGAAGTGGCCAAGCCAGTGGAGTACTACGGCGCGGCCTTCTCAGACATGCACCGTGAGCTTTACCACATCTACGCCACCGGTGACGTTGTTGTCGTGCAGCTCGCGCTGCAGGGAACGCACGACGGGGCGCTACATCTCCCTTTCGGCATGCTGCCTCCGACGGGCAAGCGCATGGACGCGCCCTGCTGTGATGTGTTCACCCTCGCGGACGGCAAGCTCCAGCGGTTCGATTGCTACCCGGAGGGCAGCGTCATCTTGAGTCAGTTGGGAGTGCTGGGAAATCTCGACGCGGTTCTGCAGCCACTCGTCGCCCGGTAGCTGCTCGGTAGCTCGATCCCGCATCAAACACAAAGGAAGCTCTGCCTGATGACTAGCCAGCCGATCCGCGACCCGCTCGCGGACCATCTGATCACACCGCAGAACTCAGCGCTCGCGCTGATCGACTATCAGCCGTCGCAGTTCGCGACGGTCCGCTCGATGGATGAAACCCTGCTGCGTAAAAACATCGTGTCGACCGTGAGGACGGTCAAGGCGTTCGGAGTGCCGATCGTCCACTCGACCGTCAACGTCGCGTCCGGCCAGCAGCAGCCGACCGTGCCCGAGCTGGCCGAACTGCTCGAGGACAACCCTCCGCTCGACCGCACGACAGTCAACTCCTGGGAGGACACCGAGTTCGTGCAGGCCATCCACGCGACCGGGCGCCGGAAGCTCATCTTCTGCGCGCTCTGGACCGAGGTCTGCATGGCGTTCACCGCACTCGACGCCCTGCGTGAGGGCTACGAGGTCTATCCCGTCGTCGACGCGATCGGCGGCACCTCGCCGGAGGCGCACCGCGCCGGGCTCGAGCGCGTTGTCCAGGCCGGCGCTCAGCCGATCAGCTGGGTGTCGCTCGCGTGTGAGCTACAGCGCGACTGGGCACGCGTCGAAACGGTGCCCGCAATCATCGAGATC
>DATNKY010000698.1:0-9336 GCA_035603155.1 Solirubrobacteraceae bacterium | reverse complement strand
TCTTCGGCCATTGAAAGCCGTCGAGCAGCGGGATCGCGTCGATCAGGACGAGCCCCTGTACTCGCTCGGGGCGGCGCTGCGCGAACGCAAGCCCGATTGCGGCGCCCCAGCCGTGCCCGACGACGACCACGCTGCCGACCTCGACCACGTCGAGGAACCCCTCGACGAAGGTGACGTAGTCCGGGAGCGTGTAGGCGAGGTTGCCCGCCTTGCTCGAGCGCCCGAAGCCGAGCAGGTCAACGGCGAGCCCGCCGCCGCGCTCCAGGAACGGGACCCAATCATCGGAGCTGGTCGGGACGCTGTGCAGATACAGGACCGTCGGGCCGTCGCCTGGCGCGTCGCGGTAGAAGACGGGCTCTCCGGCGACCTCGATCGTGTGCTCGTCGACGGCCACGGCGAGCCGAGGATAACGTCTGAGCCTGTGAGCGCCGGCCCGATCCTGTCCGGATAAGCGGTGAGCGCCGGTCCGATCCGCACCCTCTGTCTTGGCGATGCGCTCGTCGATCTGGTGGGTGAGCGCCGGGGCCGTTCGCTGGTAGAGATCGATCGCTTCTCGCCCCACTTCGGCGGCGTCGCCGCGAACGTGGCGCTGGTCGCGGCCCGGGCCGGGGCCGCGGTCGCGCTCGCCGGCGGCGCGGGCGACGATCTCTGGGGGAGGTGGCTGCGGAGCCGGTTGCGCGATGGCGGAGTCGAAGTCTCGCTGTTTGAGCTGCTCCCGGGGCTGCAGACGCCGATCGCGTTTGTCACGGTGAGTGCGGAAGGCGAGCCCAGCTACGAGCTGCACGGCGAGGCCGACCGGACGCTCGGGACCGTCCTTGCGGGAAAGGTGCGGGCTGCGGTCGACGACTCGGCGGCGCTGATGTTCTCCACCAATGTGCTCGTCGACGCCGGTGATCGCGAGGTGACGATGGCGGCGCGGCGGCGGGCACTGCACCTGGGGCGGCCGGTGATCTTCGAGGCCAACCTGCGCCTGCATCGCTGGCGCTCGGCCGCAGTCGCGGCGGCGAACGCCAACGCGTGCGTCGAGGGCGCGCTGCTCGTGCGCACCAACCGGGCCGAGGCAGCGGCGATGACCGGGGAGTCCGATCCCGAGCGCGCCGCCGCTGCGCTGCTCGCGGCTGGCGCCAGGCTCGTGGTCCTGAGCCTCGGCGCCGACGGCGCGATCCTGCGCGGGGAGGTGCGAGCCGACGCGCCCGGCGAGTGCGCGGACGTCGTCAACACGGCGGGCGCCGGCGACGTGCTGACCGGGACACTGCTCGCGGCACTAGCGCTCGACGCGTTCGCGCCTCGCGCGGCGGCGGACGCGCTGCCGAGCGCCGTCACCGCGGCGGCGCGTGCCTGCGAGCGCTGGGGTGCGGTCGACTGAGATGGTCAGCGCACCGCCGGGTGCTGTTGACTGAGGGCATCAAGCAAGCGCAGCACATCTGGCGCAAGCCGCGTCCCAGCCGCGTACGGGCGATCCGCGATCGCCTGCGGCTCGTCTACGGCACGCCGTCGGCCAAGCCCCACGGCCGTCCGATTGCGGAGCTGATCTTGACTGTGCTGTCGCAGTCGACCAACGACCGCAACCGCGACGTCGCCTACCTGGCGCTCCGCGAGCGCTTTGACGATTGGTGTGACGTGCGCGACGCGCCCGTGGACGAGATCGAGGAGGCGATCCGGCCCGGCGGCATCTCGAAGATCAAGTCGGCGCGGATCAGGTCGATTCTGCGCATGATCAGCGACACCTCGCCCGAGCACACTCTCTCCCTCGATTGGCTGGCGTCGCTCTCGGTCGGAGAGGCCCAGGAGTACCTGTGCTCGCTGCCCGGTGTGGGACGCAAGACGGCCGCCTGCGTGCTGCTGTTCGCGCTCGGGATGCGCGACGTCCCGGTCGACACGCATGTCTCGCGGGTGGGCACGCGGCTGGGGCTGTTCCGAGAGGGGGCGCCGTTCGAGGAGATGCACGACACGATGCTGGCGATCACCCCGCACGGCGAAGAACTCGAGCTACATCTGAACCTCCTGCGCCACGGCCGGCGCACGTGTCACGCGCGGCGTCCGGAATGTTCGGCGTGTGCGCTACGAAGGATGTGCCCGAGTGCGGGAAAATTCGATTGATACGTTGGCGCGCGGGCCTTCCGGCGCCGACCCTGCTGTGTTAGCTTGATTGAGGGCGGAAGTGGGACTTATGTATTTGGCGCGCGTTCTGGTTCGGCCGATTGGCCACCTGGTGTTCGTAATCGCATTGCTGGCGCTGACCGGCGCCGCGAAGCTGCTTGGCGAAAAGAACCAGCTGGGGGTGATCTGCGGACGGCTGGCCCAGGCGATCTGGCGCTATCCGGACGTGACGCGGCCCGGAATCCGCCTCGCGTGGCTGCTCTGGGCGCTGCTGCTCCTGGTGACGGTCAGTCCGCTCGGACCGCTCGCTACCCGCTGGGACGCAGTCGCACTTGGCGCGATTGGTCTGTCCGCGCTCTGGCGCCGCTTTTTCGCTGCGCGGCGAGACTAGCGTTGAGGTTCTCGAGCGCCTGCTCGAGTCCGACCTCGGCCGGGTCGAGCGCCTTCATGGCGATCGCCAGGCGGTACTCGGCGAAGTAGCTCGGCTCGACCCCGCATGCCTGCGCGATCAGGTCCATCGCGCGCATCGACGGCTTGTCGTGGCCGTTGGCGAGCATGTTGATGTGCGCGTGGGTGACCCCTTTGCCGTCGAGCTCGCGGGTCGCCCCGGCGAGACTGCGGTAGCTCAACCCGCGCTCCTCCATCAACTGGCGCAATGCGTCTCCGAATCGCTTGTTGCTCGTGCCGGTCATCTGTCTCCTCGGTCCGGGATCCAACGTTCCCTTCGGCTCGCGCCAACGCGGCTGACCCGTGCCGACCGCAATCGTCGCACGTTCGGCCGGCCTTGACATAGCACTAACCTGGGCGTTAGGTTAAACACCTACCTTACTCAGGACCGTGGCTGGACGGCCCTGCGTCGACTAATCAGATCTGGAGATTCCACTTGGCCGCGAAGAAGGTTGACGAGCGAGAGCCATCAATCCTCGGCGACGAGACTTGTCGGGCGATAAAGGACGAGGTGTCCGGGGCGCGGACGTAAGCGCTTCCAGGGTGCCGGGATCGCCCAGGAGATCCCCGGGGGGGCACCGCTCCCAGCCGGTGCTCGTTCGTCCGCGTGCGGGACCATACGGGCACAAACCAGCGGTGGGGTACGGCGCGGGCCGTCAATAGGCGGCCCGCGCCGGTTATTTAAGGCGTCAGCTGGCGCGGCGGGCCATGCGGAGCGTGTGTGACCAACGCGGACGGCCGGCTCGAACGCCCCGCCCCAACCCGAAAACGTCGCACGACGCGGCTCAGATCTGCTACGCTGCGACTAAGATTTTCAGTTACTAAGGAGTAGAAACATATGGGAAAGACGATCGGAATCGACCTCGGGACGACCAACTCATGCATGGCCGTGCTAGAGGGCGGCGAGCCGACGGTGATCGAGAACGCCGAAGGTGGGCGCACGACTCCGTCAGTGGTCGCATTCACGAGCAGCGGTGAGCGGCTCGTCGGTACTGTCGCCAAGCGCCAGGCGGTGACCAACCCGCAGAACACGATCTTCTCGATCAAGCGCTTCATGGGCCGCAAGGAGGCCGAGGTGCGCGAGGAGGAGTCGATCGTGCCGTACAAGGTCGAGGCGGGGCCGCGCGGTGACGCCGTCGTCGACGCCGGCGGTAAGCAGTACCGCCCGCCGGAGATCTCGGCGATGATTCTCCAGAAGCTCAAGACCGACGCCGAGGCGTACCTGGGCGAGACGGTCGACAGCGCGGTGATCACCGTCCCGGCGTACTTCAACGACGATCAGCGCCAGGCGACCAAGGACGCCGGTCAGATCGCCGGGCTCGACGTCAAGCGGATCATCAACGAGCCGACCGCGGCATCGCTCGCGTACGGGCTCGACAAGGAGAGCGACCAGACAATCCTGATCTTCGACCTCGGCGGCGGCACGTTCGACGTGTCGGTGCTCGAGATCGGCGACGGCGTGTTCGAGGTCAAGGCGACCGCAGGTGATAACCACCTCGGCGGTGACAACTTCGACAAGGCGCTCGTCGACTGGCTGGTCTCGGAGTTCAAGAAGGCGCAGGGCATCGACCTGAGTGCCGACCCGATGGCGCTCCAGCGTCTGTACGAGGCGGCCGAGAAGGCCAAGATCGAGCTCTCCACCACGCAGGAGACGCAGATCAACCTGCCGTTCATCACCGCTGACTCCAGCGGCCCGAAGCACCTCGACACCCGCCTGACCCGCGCGAAGCTCAACGAGCTGACCGCAGACCTGCTCGACCGGACGGTCGCGCCGGTGCGCCAGGCGCTCGACGACGCCAAGGAGAAGGGTGCCGCCACGATCGATCACGTCGTGCTCGTCGGCGGTATGACCCGGATGCCCGCCGTGCAGGAGAAGGTCAAGGAGCTGACCGGCAAGGAGCCCCACCGTGGGGTCAACCCGGATGAGGTCGTCGCCGTCGGCGCCGCGATCCAGGCCGGCGTGCTCGCAGGCGACGTCAAGGACGTCCTGCTGCTCGACGTCACCCCGCTGACGCTCGGAATCGAGACCAAGGGCGGCGTGATGACCAAGCTGATCGAGCGCAACACGACCATCCCGACCCGCAAGTCAGAGGTCTTCTCGACCGCCGAGGACAACCAGCCTTCGGTCGAGATCCACGTCCTGCAGGGTGAGCGCGAGATGGCGACGTACAACAAGTCGCTCGGCAAGTTCCAGCTGACCGGCATCCCGCCGGCGCCACGAGGGATCCCGCAGGTCGAGGTCGCGTTCGACATCGACGCCAACGGCATCCTCAACGTGTCGGCCAAGGATCTCGGCACCGGCAAGGAGCAGAAGATCGAGATCAAGGCGGGCTCCGGGCTCTCCGATGACGAGATCAAGCGGATGGTGTCCGACGCCGAGTCTCACGCCGAGGATGACAAGCGCCAGCGCGAGCTCGCCGAGGCGCGCAACAACGCCGAGAACGCGGCCTATCAGGCCGAGCGCCAGCTCACCGAGCTCGGCGACACGGTCGACGCCTCCTCCAAGGAGGAGATCCAGGGCGCGATCAAGGACGTCCGCGAGGTGCTCACCTCGGAGGACACCACCGAGATCAACGCCAAGACCGACGCACTGCAGTCCGCCTTCCACAAGGTGTCCGAGGCGATGTACCAGCGGGCACAGCAGGAGGCGGCCGCGTCCAGCGATGGCTCCTCGACCGACGGTTCGGCCAACGGCGCCGGCGCCGAGGAGGAGGATGTCGTGGACGCCGAAGTTGTGGATGAGGGGAAGTAGTTCGACATGGACGATCCCCGTTTCAGGGCCCCGGGGCCGCATCGTGGCTCCGGGGAGTCGTCCTCGCCGGTCGCTGGAAGCGCTTCGCGACCAGTTCCCGACGAGGACTTCTCCCCGGAGGTCGGTCCGGACGGGGCCACAACCAGGCCCCCCGAGGGGGGAGCGCAGGAGCCCGAAGCCGTCGCTGTAGACGGGGTTGACGTCGCCGCTCTGGTCGCCAAGGCCGAGAAGGCGGATGAGTACCTCGAGCTGGCGCAGCGGACGCGGGCGGAATTCGAGAATTACCGCAGGCGGGCGGTGAAGGAGGCCGCGTCCGCGCAGGATCGCGGTGCGGCGAAGCTGGCGCTCGAGTTGCTGCCGGCGATCGACAACCTCGATCGGGCGCTCTCCCATGCCGGCGAGACCCCCAACGGCGACGCCTCGTTCGTGTCAGGGGTCAAGCACGTCCGTAGCGATGTGCTCGCGGCGCTCAAGCGCGCCGGGATCGAGCCTTATTCACCGGAGGGCGAACCATTCGACCCCCAGGTCCACGAGGCCGTCGCTCAGCAACCGTTCGAGGGCTTCGAGCCCGGGACGGTGGTCGAGGTCTACCAGCGCGGCTATCGGATCGGCGACACGATCCTGCGCCCCGCCCGCGTGGTCGTAGCGGGCTAGAGAGGTGAACGACAGTGGCTGAGCGACCCGACTACTACAAGGTCCTCGGGGTGGGGAAGGGTGCCTCTGACGAGGAGATCAAGAAGGCCTACCGCAAGCTGGCGCGCAAGTACCACCCTGACCGCAACGCGGGCGACAAGAAGGCGGAGGAGCGGTTCAAGGAGATCTCGCAGGCTCACGACGTCCTCTCCGATCCCGACAAGCGCAAGGCTTATGACCGGGGCTCGGGCCCGTTCGGCAGCTTCACCGGCGGCAACTTTGACCCGAGCTCGTTCTCGGGCGGCTTCGGCGACATCCTGTCGGACCTGTTCGGGCGTGGCGGTGGCGCGGCGGGCGGGCGGGACCAGGGCGGTGTGCGCGGCGGCCAGCCGCGCCAGGCGCGCGGCCGAGACCTCGAGACCGAGGTTTCGCTGAACTTTGATCAGGCGGTCAACGGCGCTCAGGTGCCGCTCGCGGTCCCGACCTCGCAGCCGTGCCCGACCTGCCATGGCTCAGGCGCCAAGCCCGGCACCGTGCCAAAGGTCTGCCCGGTCTGCCAGGGCCGCGGCGTCGAGTCCGAGAGCCAGGGGATCTTCTCGATCTCGCAGCCGTGCTCGAACTGCCACGGCACCGGCACCGTGATCGATGATCCGTGCCCGACGTGTGGTGGGACCGGTGCCCAGCGGTCGGTCCGGCGCCTGCGCGTCAATATCCCGGCGGGCGTGCGTGACGGCAGCCGGATCAAGCTTGCCGGGAAGGGAGAGCCCGGGTTGCGCGGCGCGCTACCCGGAGACCTGTTCGTGATCACGCGCGTGACCGAGTCCCCGGTGTTCAAGCGCAACGGCGACAACCTCGAGGTCGAGGTTCCGTTGACGATCCCCGAGGCACTCCAGGGTGGCGTGATCGAGGTGCCGACGCTGAACGGGTCAAAGCGGCTGCGCGTGCCGGCCGGGACCAGCCACGGCACCGTCCAGCGGCTGCGCGGCGAGGGGCCCCAGCGCCTCAACGGCAAGGGCCGCGGTGACATCCACTACCGGTTCGTGATCGACGTCCCGAACTCGCTTTCGCCCGAGCAGTCCGAGGCAGTCGACAGGCTGTCGCAGGTGATGAACGGCAATCCTCGCGAACGCCTCTTCTCAACCGTGGCTTCGGGAGCGAGCTGATGGCCACTAGGCGAATCCGCAGCACGCGGGTCGAGGTCTCCTCCGAGCGTGGCGTGTTCATGATCTCGGTCGCGGCCGAGCTGGCCGAGATGCACCCGCAGACGCTGCGGATGTACGAAGCGCGTGGCCTGATCGAGCCCAAGCGCTCGCCAAAGGGCACGCGGCTGTATTCCCAATCCGACGTCGATCGGCTGCGCCGGATCCAGGAGATGACCGCCGAGCTGGGGATGAACCTGGCCGGTGTCGAGCGCGTGTTCGAGCTCGAGGAGCAGCTCGAGTCGATGTCACGTAAGGTCGCCGCGCTTGAGAATCGTGCAAAGCAGCTCAGCGCCGAGGTGGAGCGCCTCGAGGCGCTGCGACGTGAGCTGCGGGCCGAGATCGTGCCCTATGCGCGCGGTGGCGAGCTCGTGCGCCACAGCGATCTGAAGCGCGTGGCATTCGGGCCCGACCGCCGCACGACGCGTCCGGCTGACTGATACGAGCGCCCGCGCGCCGATCGGCGAGCGCAGATCATCGTTGTGCAACGATCCTCCGGGAGGAGGGGCTCGACTACGTCCGAGCTAGCAGGAGTACCGATCTTGGCTTACAGGCAGTGGCTAGGTAGGGCCAGCGCGTTGTGCTGCGCGCTCGCGGTGCTCGCCATCGCCGCCCCGTCGGCGTCCGCCGTGGGCTCGCGGCTGACGCCGCTGGGCTCGGCTCGGACCGCGCATCAGCTTCAGCTCGTCCTACCGCTGCGGGCAAACATCGGGGGCCTCGAGCGCTTCGCGACCGCGGTCACATCGGTCGATTCGCCCCTGTACGGCGATTATCGGCCGATCGCGGCGCTGGCGAAGCGGTTCGGGGCCTCGCGGCGAGATCGCTCGCGCGTGGTCCACTACCTGCGCGATCAGGGCGCCAGTGATGTCAAGGTGGACGTGACGGGTCTGTTCGTCGACGCGACGATGCCGGCCTCGCGCGCGCAGCGCCTGTTCGGCACTGCACCCGCGCGCCTGCACGGGCTGCGGAACGGCCGCGCGGCCGGGGCGGCTTCGAGCGCCGCGCACGTGCCCGCAGGACTCGGCGGTGCCGTCACGGGCGTCGTCGGGCTCGACAACCGCTCCGTGTTCACCGCACCGGCCGAGATCGCCCGCGATGCGGCCCGCTTTCCGCGTACCGCGCCCGCGCAAGAAGCGCGCAACTTCGTGTCTGGCTACGGCCAGCGGACCGGGACCGCGTCGGGATGTCCGAGCGCGATCGGCGACCACGGCTTCACCCCGAACCAGTACCTGACCGCGTATGACTACTCGGCGCTACAGGCGGCCGGCGTCAGCGGCCAGGACGAGCGCGTCGCGCTGATCGAGATCGACGGCTACCGCTACTCCGATCTGCGCACGTTCGCCGGCTGCTTTCACTTCCCGGTCCCGCCGGTGACGGCCTACGGCGTCGGGATCAAGCACGCGCTCGCCCCGGGCGGTGAGACGACGCTTGACCTCGAGCTGCTCGACGCGGCCGCCCCGGGACTCAAGGAGATCGATGTCTACGAGTCGACACCGCGGGCATCACAGGTGCTCGAGGCGCTGACCGCTCCGCTGCACAACCGGGGTCATGTGCCGGAGGTCATCTCCGCATCGCTCGGGACGTGCGAGCCGGCACTCAGGGCGACGATCGGTCGCAGCGGCGCGCGGGCGGCCGAGGGCGCGCTCGCGCTCGCTGCCGCGAGCGGAATATCCGTGCTCTCGTCCAGCGGCGATACCGGGTCGAGCGCGTGCATCGGTAACAACGGCCCGCTCGACCAGCTCGCGGTCAGCTATCCGGCCTCGTCTCCGTACGTGACCGCCGTCGGCGGGACCAACCTCGACCTGACGGCGGGCAACCGGATCCAGGACCAGACGGTCTGGAACGACGCGCCGCTCGACCTCTCGGCGGGCGGCGGCGGAGTCAGCGGGCTGTTCAAGCGGCCGGCTTATCAAAACGGGTTTAACCAGCACGGCAACCGCGCGCTCCCGGACGTCTCGCTGCTCGGTGACGTGCTCCCGGGCTACGACATCTACTGCACGGCGAGAGAGTGCCTGGCCGGCAACTCCGGTCCGTGGATCACGGTCGGCGGCACGAGCGCCGCGGCACCGCTGTTTGCGGGAGGCCTGGCGCTGGTCGACGAAGTGCTGCGCGAGCACCACAAGCAGAATGTCGGGCTCGCCAATTCGCTGCTCTACCAGGTCGAGCGGCGGTTCAGCTCGGTCGGAGCGATCTCCGACGTGAGCT
>DATNKY010000247.1:0-10873 GCA_035603155.1 Solirubrobacteraceae bacterium | reverse complement strand
TGTCGTGGTAATGGGTCAACTTCACGACGTGGCGCTCGCCGTCGATGTCGAGCTCGGCGATCACGGTCTCCAGATGATTGGGCTGCGTCACGGTCGCGAACACACCCACGCGGCGGGCGAACCGCTGGAACGGGCTTGCCGCCGGCATGCTGCCCTCGCTGATCTCGTCGTCGGTGATGAACAGGATCGGCTCGGTCGCCACCGCGGGCTCGGCGGCGCGGATCGCCTCGGCCAAGTCGCGCCCGCGCCCGACCAGCGGACGTGCGTCAACGTGGTCGCGTTGCAGCTTGGCGAGCGCCTCATCCTGATCGATGCCCGCCAGCCGTAGCAGTGTCGGGATTAGGTCGGCGTGGTTGGTCGGGACGTCGAGTTCGCGAGCGCCGCCCGGTAGCAGCGGGCTCGACACCAGAAACGGTACGCGCAGCGCCTCTTCGTAGGCGACGTGCCACTTCTCGTGCATCCCCCCGTGGGCTCCTTGCATGTCTCCATGGTCAGAACTGAAGACAACGATCGTGTTCTCATACGCCCTGCTGGCGCGCAGCGCGTCCAGCACCCGCGTGATCTGCTCGCCGACCGCGGCCTGCACCTGGTAGTAGAACTTCAAGTGCGTCTCGATCCACAGCTGCGGCGCAGCGATCTTCCCCCAGGTGTCCGCGTAGCTCTGATGACAGGACGGCTTCGTCGACAGGTCCTCGTCGCGGGTCGGCGACTGCTCGACGTGCGGCACATCCGACGGGTGGTAACGCAACCCCTGCGCCAACCCGATCAAGCCAAACAGCGAATCGTCGTGCGGATTGAGAAACGAGCAAACCGTCAGCCACGGCTCCTCACTCTCCTCGCCGTCGAGCCGCTGCAACAGCGCGATCGTCTCGTCAGCGGCGAACGGGTCCTTCACCGTCCCCGTGTTGCGCTTGCCCAGCCCGTGCGGCTCGGGCCCGACCCACTCCGAGAAACCGTACTCGTCGAGCAGGTCCGCCTCCAGATACTTCCCCACGTTCTCCGGCAGCGGCTTGCCGTCGTCGTTGAGCGTCTGCACATAGCCAGCACCATCATCCGCGTCGAGATGCGCGTGCGAAGCGTCTTTGTCGTTTTCGCTGCGCCGTCAGTACGCCGGGGTGTTGCGGATCACGATCAGGCTGACGATCTTCCCGTCGCGGACGGAGAAGTAGTTGGTCAGGATCACCTCGTCGGGGAGGTTGGTCTTGTCGAACTCGCCGTCGTAGCGGCCGCGGACGATCGTCTCGCCGTAGTGCTCGATCACCTCGGTGACTTCCAGCGTGATCTTGTCGCCGACGATCTCTTTGGCGACCCAGCGACGGATCGCGCGGGCGCCCCAAAACTCGCGGTGCGCATCGTTTACTAATGCGTCGTCCGCGAAGGTGCCAATGATCGCGTCTTCGTTCTTCGCATTGACGGCTGCGACGTGCTCGGCGACGATTCCATGAAGGTCGGTTGTGGTGGTGGTCATAAGAGCCTCCCGGTTGTGGTTTTCGTTGCCGCCGTTCGCGGCGACAGGCTGAAGCTTGCGGCCTCTACTGACCGGAGAGTCAAGGGCAGGTTTCGGCTTGACCCTCCGGCAGGGGGAGGGTCGATACTGCGGGAATGCGAGACCGGGTAACGATCGGCGACTTCTCGCGCGCGTCGCACCTGAGCGTCAAGACATTGCGCCACTACCACGAGGTCGGGCTGCTCGAGCCCAGCGAGGTCGACCCGGCCAACGGTTATCGCTATTACGCCGCCGATCAGATTCCGGTCGCGCAGGTCATCCGCCGGCTGCGGGGTCTGCAGATGCCCGTCGCGGAGGTCAAGTCCGTACTCGCCGCTGCTGACCCCGAGGTTCGTAACCGGCTGATCGTTAGCCATCTCGATCGTCTCGAGGATGACCTCGCCCGGACCCGGGATGCCGTGGTCGAGTTGCGCGAGCTGTTGGAGCGGCCGGTAACGCGGCGCGCCGTGGAGCATCGGACCGTGCCACCGAGGGCAGCGATCGCGATCCAGGAGACGGTCGACCGAGAGGATGTGCTCGCCTGGTGGCAGGGAGCGCTGGGCGAGCTGCGCGCGATCCTCGGCGCCCAGGGTCTGCAGCCGGCCGGGCCTGCCGGCGGCATGTACGCAAGCGAGATCTTCCAGCACGGTCGCGGTGACGCGACCGTGTTCATCCCGACTGACGGAGCGGCTCGTCCGATTGGGCGCGTCGAACGGTTGGTCGTCCCGCCGGGGGAGCTCGCGATCATGCTCCACCGCGGATCGCTTGCTGACAGCGACCTCACCTACGGCGAGCTCGGCGCCCATGTGATGCGACACGAGATCAGCGTCGAGGGCCCGTTGCGCGAGTACTACCTAATCGGCTTCCTCGAGACGAACGATCCGGACCAATGGGAGACCGAGATCGGATGGCCGATATTCCGCTCCGATTCCTGAGCTCGTCGCTCGGCAATAACTCTTAGCGAATCCGAGGAGTAGCTAGATGGGGTGAATTCCCGGATGATCTCGCCACCTGGTGCTCACGTACCCGCTGCATCCCCTTGGGGTTCGAGGATGTGGACGTGCTCCACGGCATGACGGGCATCCACGGGCACGAGATGTCAACGATGATGGTCGACACATTTCTGCCGACGGCCGCATCCCAACGGTTTCGTTATGGCAGCCGCGAAAGAGCCCGCCCCTACCTCGTTCACGTCACAAGGCGGCTACCCGAGTAGTCCGGCCGCTGGGGACTGACGGCTCGCCGATGGACGCCTGCGGTGCTTGACAGGCAAGCCCGGTGGTGGAAGGTTTGCGGGAACCGACACGCAGAGAGGCCGATGCCGCAGGACCCGTGGGAGCTACTGCCGCCGATCGCCGGTGGCGAGGAAGATGTAGAGGAGGCGGAAGATTCGGAGCTCCGCTATCACAAGTGCCTGTTCTTCATCCACGGTCCTCGTCCTTCGGCGACTAGCGAGATCGACCGAGTCCTAAGGGTCGTCTCGTCAGAGTTCGGCGAGGCGCTCGGCAAGAAAGGCCGAGTGGTCCGGATCTATCCCAGCAAGGCCGATGCGAACCTGAAACGAACCGCGGCGCTCAACTGGCCTGATAGAAGCCTCAAAGATCGCATCCGCAACACAACCGACCCGTTCCTGCTTGTCATCGGCGTCAATCGCAAGGACTTCAATCCGAGCGAGGACGACTGGGCAATCATCTGGTTGTCCGACTACGATCCTGCCACGCTACATCAGCTGTTCACGACGCTGAACCGGGTCCTCCAGGATGGCGAAGAGACCGTGTTCGACTACCTCAAAACCCAGGCGAGGGAGCGTCAGAAGAAGAAGATCGCCAAGAGGCTCGTCGACGTGATCGAGCTCAAACCGAGCTTCTTCGGGATCACCTTCAATATCAACGCGCTCCTGGCAAGCGACAACGACTAGTGGCGGCGATTTGTTCCGGTTCGAGCGACGCACTAAGTCGGCGCCGGGTGGGCTCAACCATCTGATGTACAGCGGGACAGCCGTCCATCGTTGCGTCGGCAGATAGAACGGGCCGAGAACCCCGGGTCGTCGTCGCTCATGGTCCGGTGGCATGCCGACGGTCGATCCAGCGACCAGTTCGAACGGCCGTCTCCGGCGACGTACAACAGCCCCAACACGGCAACCGAGAGAGCGGCTCTGAGGCGCTGCATCGGGCAGCGGACACCGACGAGGTTGTCCCGGGGCTCGTAGAACTTTGAGATGACGGCGGTCCCTCCGGCCGCGTCCGCTCCGGTTGGGAGCGTTCGCGGCGATCCGCCAAAGATCTAAGGAGGAACCGCCGTGAGTAGCAACGTACTGGTCGCTGAGGCGACTCGTGATGAGGTCGTGCTTCCGGAGCGCGTGCAGGAGGCGTTGGGCGAGTTGGTCGGGGCTGCGAAGGAGGGATTGCTGGCGCTGAGCGGGCGAACCTTAGCTGTGGGCGCAGCGCCATCAGGTTGGCCGGATGCACAGATCTGGCGAGATGTATGGGCGACCGTGTAGCGCGCGCGAGACTCGCTGCTGCCTCTACTCGGCATGGGGTGTCGTCGGGGCGGTGACGGGATGTGGAGCTCGCCGTCATCGGCGCTCATCCTGGATCTGGTCTTGCGGAACACACCGCCGCGGTCGTATTGAGATCGTGAAGCAGTCGTCGGCAAGATGTCCTGTTTCCGCCGCAAGCCCCAGAGGCCGCGAGGACGGTCCCGCGGGGCAACATGATGAGCTGGCGAGATCTGGCGCGAGGAGACGTGAACGGATTAGAATGCCTCGCGGCGATGGGGTTCGGAGGTTGCATCGAACGGTGGGTGCGGCGCGCGGGGAGGGTCGGGGTTCTGGGCGGGGTATTGGCGCTGGTCGTTCTGGTGTGTGCGCCGTCGGCGTCGGCGCTGACCGACTATTCGTGGAGCGGCGGCACGCTCCCGGCGACCTGGAACCAGGACGGGAACTGGACGACTTCGGCCCCGAGCGGAACCGTCGGGACGCTTACGTTTGGGCAATTGAATCCGAGCTGCCTCACTGACCCGACGTACATTGGGACCCATGCGTGTTACGACAGCGTCAACGACGTGACCGGCATCAGCGCGAGCGCGATCTCACTCGACGACGGCTACCCGTACTCGATAAGCGCAGAGCCGTCGACGAACGGGCTGACGCTGGGTTCCGGCGGGCTGACCGCCACGACTGCCGTCACAAATCCCACTAACGGGACTCCGCAGGTAATCACCCCGATCACGCTCGCGGCGGCGCAGACGTGGACGATCGACGGCGGGCCGGCGGCGGCAGACGGAAATCCTCCAGCATCGCTGTCGTGGTTCGGCTCGATCAGCGGTGCAACGAGTGATGCGTTAACAATCGACATGAAGCGCTCGACGTCGCTCTCCATGTTCGGCTCCTCCTCTCCTGCCGACAGCGAGCTTGGACCCATCAGCTTCGTCAATCAAGACTCAAGTCAAGTGAGCCTCGAGCTGAATCGCTACAGCATCAACGACACGGATACCCAGAGCGTCGAATTCTCCGGGGTCAATGTCGACACCCTCAACAATGACTCGCTGGGTCCGCTGACCATGACCGGCGGCGACCTCACGCTTTTCGACGCCGGCGTCCTCGCCGTCGAGGGCGACGTCACGCTCGATTCGACCGACGGCTTGTCCAACTCCATCACGACGAGCGCCAGCTCGCCCGTTGCCGGGAGTGATTACTCACAGCTCAGCGCAACGGGCAACGTCAACCTTGGCGGGGCGTCCCTCAGCGTCGCCGACGACGCCGGGACGTGCTCACTGTCGGTCGGGACGGTTTACAACCTGGTCAGCGCTGGCAGCATCACCGGAACATTCTCCAACGCCCCCGACGGGACGATCATGCACCCGTGCGGTGTGTTCCCTCCCACACTGCGGATCAACTACACCTCCACCGCGGTGACCGCGACCGTCCTGGCTGCGGACCCGCCGACGGCCACGATCTTCTCGCCTGCCAACAACTCGACGTTCGCGCTCGGTCAGAGCGTGCCGACCCTGTTCAGCTGCACCGACGGCGCTAATGGGACCGGGATCGCGTCCTGTCAGGATTCAAACGGGGCATCCGAAACCGCCGGCAGCCTCGACACGTCGAGCCCAGGTGTGCACACGTACACGGTCACCGCGACCTCGGTGGATGGGCTGACGGGGACCGCGTCGATCTCGTACACGGTCGCGAGCCCGCCGACGGCCACGATCACCTCGCCTGCCAACAACTCGGCGTTCGTGCTCGGTCAGAGCGTGCCGACGTCGTTCGGCTGCACTGAGGGGAGTAGTGGCCCCGGGCTCGCGTCTTGTCAGGATTCAAACGGAGCGTCCAGTCCGCACGGCAGCCTCAACACGTCGAGCCCAGGTGTGCACACGTACACCGTCACGGCCATTTCACGCGATGGTTTCTCCGACCAGACGTCAATTACCTACACGATTCAACCCAAGCCCGACCGTCCGACTGCATCGATCACATCGCCCTCAACTGGCGATACATACACACAGGGACAGGTGGTGAAGACGAGTTTCACCTGTATCGAAGGTGCTCGAGGTCCGGGCATCGAGTCGTGCCTCGATTCAAACGGATCCTCGAGCCCGGGGCAGCTCGACACGTCGACCGGCGGAAGGCACACGTACACAGTCACGGCCACTTCGAGCGATGGGCTATCCGGCACCGCGATGATCAGCTATACGGTCCAACCGACGCCGGCGCCCCAGCTGGGCTCGTTGAAGCTCAAGCCGCAGCGGTTCAAGGCGGCTACCAAGGGTCCGGCAGTCGGCGGCAATTCGGAAACGGGAACGACGATTCGCTACACGGATACGCTCGCCGGCCGGACCACGTTCCGCGTGCTGAGGTGCACTCGGAAGCACCGACCGTGCAGGAAACTAGTCGGGTCGTTCTCCCACCTCGACCGTGTAGGCAAGAATCGCTTGCACTTCACCGGGCGCCTGCGCGGCCATGCCCTGGCCCCCGGACGCTACCAGCTGCGCCTGTTCAGCACTCTCGCGGCCCAGCACGGCAACACCATCACGGGAAGCTTCACGATCCTCGCGCGTCCCTCAGCCTGCTCAGACGCAGACCACGACGGCGACTGCGACGCACCGGGTCAACACTGAGCGACGGCTGCCGCGAAACGGGCCCCGGCGCAGCGGTGTCGTCGTAGCACGCTTTGTGGGATTCGTCTTGTCGGCCGCCTACGGTCGACCCGTCAGCGAGCTCGCGGGCCGTGCGTTTGCGTCGACAAGATCATCGTCTTTGGCGAGCGGAGAGAATGTCACGAACAAGAAGGGCGCGGACATGATCACGTCCGCGTCGTCTTTCTGCTGGGGAGCCTGCGCCGCTCGCCGATTTGCTCGCAGTCGTTGGGCTCAGGACGCGCTTCTCAGGAGGCGCCGACACAAGCGACCTCCCGGTACGCCGACCCGCCGAGCCCCTGCATCCGCTGCGGCACGAGCATGATGGCGCCGGCGCCGACAGTCTCGGATTGCGCCGGAGGGGCGCGCGAACACCGCGCCGAATTTTGCAAGATCCCAGCACGCAGTCGCCGGGGGCGTAGTGCTCCCGGCGCTCGGCGGTCGACGCAGATGAGCCGTTGGCGGGCTTCGCGGCGCGCGTGACCGATTCATCGCCTTTGCGGCGACGAGCCCGAGACTTTCGCACAAGGCGTGAAGCCGAGGCGCGGCGAGGCTAGCTCGGCGTCGATGCCGATGTTCTCGGCGATCGCCGAGCCCGAGCACTCGTTCGGCCAGGTGCTTGCGGCGCCTCAGCAAAGGATCCAGAAGCCCACGCTCTCGGTCAACTTCTCGCCTGTGGCCGGGCGCGGCACCGGGGCTCGCACGGGAGGCCAGGCCTTCCGCTTCAGGTTTGCTGTTTGGGGTAGGGGAATGAGGAAGAGCGAGACTGGAAGCTCAGGATCTTGGGGTTGTGCACGATGCCGGCGCGGATCTCGATCGCGCGGTGGATGGTCAGGTCCGTATCCCAGGCGTCCTCGCCGGACATGACGGTCGCGAGATAGGGGATGAGTGCCTCGCTGATCTCCCACGTCGCCGAGTTCCATAGGTACGACGGGCTGTGGTCGACGGCGTAGTAGCGCGCGCCGCCGGCCAGCGTGAGCATCGGATCGGCGAACGACGTCGGACGCGCCCATTCAAACCCCATCCCTTCGTCGCAGGAGACGTCGATAAACAGGCTCCCGGATCGAAACAGGCCTAGCTCGTCATCGCTGACGAAGATGAGTGGCTCGTCGGTGTCCTGCAGGATGCAGTTCACGACGATGTCGTGCTCGGCGAGGGCCTCAGCGACCGATCCGCCCCCTGGCCCGTTGAGCGCGAGGGTGCGGCCCGGGCGGTCGGGGTCGCGCTCGTAGTGGACTAACCGAGCGGGCGCCATCGGTGATGCGACCGCGGCGACTCCACGGTGCGTCAGCACGGTCACGTCGTGCACCCCGAGCGCGAACAGAGCGGTCACGGCGCCACGCGCCGTGGCGCCGAAGCTGATCACCGCGGCCCGTAGACGCCGGCCATAGGCGCCTGTCGTGCCGATCAGTTGCAACGCGTGCGCGACCGAGCAGTACCCGGCGAGCTCGTTGTTCTTGTGAAACACGTGCAGGCTGAAGTTGCCTTCGTCGGTCCAGTAGTTCATCGCCTCCCAGGCAATGAGCGTCAGACGGCGGTCGATCGCCGCCTGCGTGACGGCCTCATCCTGGACGCAGTGCGGCCATCCCCACAGGACCTTGCCGCTGGGCAACGCGTTCAGGTCCTCCGCCAGCGGCTTGGGGAGCAGTATCACGTCGCACTCGTCGATCAGCTCCTCGCGTGAGCGCAGGCCGGCGACCTGCGCAGCAAGCCGGTCGTCTGAGGTCCCGAACCGCTGCCCATAGCCGCGCTCGAGAAAGATGCGGCGCCGCAGGTCGGCGTCGATCCGTCCCAGGTGCTCGGGGTGGATGGCAAGCCGATACTCGTCGTGCTTACGCGACGTGGCGACGACACCCAACCTCAGCTGCTTCATACCCGCTCTCATCCGGGGGGTCACCACCGGCGGTCCATCTCTACTGCTTCCCGATTCGGGAGCGGCAGCGGGTCGATAGCGGCGTCGCGGTGAAGGTTGCGCTTCCGGGTCCGGAGACTGCCCACGCGGCCTTCCTGGATTTCAATCCGGCCACAGTGTTTCCGGTCGGCGTGCCGATACTGACTACAGTGATTGAACACTCTGCGAATTTCTCAGCGAAGAGAGCATTTCATGGACAGCCCCCGCACGACCCGCTACGACGCTTACAAAGCAGTTCGCGGTCTGGTTGAGGAGCTCCGCAAAGTAAAGCTGTTTGACGCCGAGGCTGACAGCATCCTTTGGGCAGCCGAAGGGCTTCTGCTCGCAAACTCCCCGACCGATGCTGAAGCCGTCGAGGCCCGAAAGACGTTCGACACGCTGATGCAGGGCCTTGCCGCGAAACGCTGGCAAGACGTCGGCCCGACGACCGCCGAGTCTCAGCGCACGCGACTGGTCGAAGCGTTCGCCGAGTGCGCGCCACCGCAAACCGTCCCCACGTCCGCATAGCAAGCCCGATCCACGAGCGCAGGTGGCCGGCGCCGCGCACCGCCTTTCCGCTAACTGCTGGCTGGGTATCCGGACACGCGACGCGAAAGGCCCGGGTGCCAGCGGCTGGTTTGCGTCGCCAACCCACGGGATCGCCAGCGCGAGCGGCAGTCGCGTAGACGCTCGCTGATCGGCGCAGGCGAAGCAGCGGCCGAACCATCGCTACCCGCAGGAGAAGAAATCGGTTCGGCTCTCACGTCAGGCCTGAGAAGGACGATAACCAGCGGTCCGCAGCCTCGTCTCGAGGCGCTTTCGGGCTGTCCCACGCGACGATCGCCTGTCCCCCTGGCCCAAGTTCGAGCTTACCGACGTAATCGTGGTCTCGCGCGTTCGTCGAAGGTCAAGGCGGTCGCCCAGGGACCGCGTCGCCCGGTATGTTGACTTGCGTGCGGGTCGCGCTGATCTCGCGTGTCGCCCGGGCGGTCTCCGGCCTCGCGGCGACGCTTCGCATGAGCGGTCACGAGCCCGTTGGCGCGCTGACGACGGCGCTCGGCGCCAGCCGCTATGGAGCCGACAGCCTGGGTGGGATCGCTGGCCAGGCAGGGGACGGATTCGACGTAGTAGTGGCTGGTTCTGCCTCGCGGATCGCGCCGCTGCTCGCCGCACTCGACGCGGACGTCGCGATCAGCGCTGCCTTCCCGATGCTGATACCCGTCGAGGCGCTTGACGTTTTGCCGATGGGCATCATCAACACACATCCCTCGTTGCTTCCGCGCTACCGGGGTCCCAATCCGATCGCATGGACGGTCCGCAACGGTGACCGCGAGCTCGGGTACAGCATCCACCGAATGGACGAGCACTTCGACACCGGCCCGCTGCTCGCCCAGGGCAGCACGCCGATCGACGACGTCGAGGACGCGCCAGAGGTGTTCGAGCGGATGTTCGCTCTGCTCGGCTCGCTGCTTCCAAACGCGCTCGCGCGCGTTGAGAAGGGAGACGCCGGCGAACCACAGCCAGACGGGCAGGCAACCTATGCCGAGTTCTTCGAACCGGAGTACGTCGAAATTGACTGGTCGCGGACCGCCGCCGAGGTGCGTCGTCAGGTGTTGGCGTGGCGCGTCGCCGCGGCACGCCCGGGCGCACACGGTGCGCTGACGACGCTGCGCGGCGAGAGCTTGCGCGTGCTCCGAGTCCGCTTCGACGATGCCGAGGGCGGAACCCGCGTGGACTGCGCCGACGCCGCGCTCTGGATCGTCGAAACCGAGCCAACATAAGCACAAGGCCTCGTCGAACTCCAAGCGAACCCCCGGGATACACCGCAGAGTCCTGGATAGGAATGCTACGAACCGCCGCCCGACCGCGGGCGCGAGACTGCTGTCGCCGCGCCAGCGGCGACGCCGGGACTGCTGCTTCAGTTGGCCGGCGGGCCAGAGCAGGAGCCAAAACGAGAGGCGGCTCGGCCGATGACGCGCCTGGTGATTCGTGAGTCTTCTATGTCAAGTAGGTCGTGGTCGGGATGCTGTTGGGATCGTGGAGGAGGTGGTAGACGCGGCGGGCGAGGTGGCGTTTGAGGTTGCGGATGGCTTCGCGTTTGGTTTTGCCGTTGGCGCGTTGTCGGGCGAGGTAGACGGCGGTGCGTGGATCGGTGCGGATGCGGATGATTGCGAGCATGTAGAAGGCGCTGTTGAGTCGTCGGTTGCCGCCGGGGTCGAGGGGGTGGCGGTCGGTGCGTCCGGAGGAGACGGGGATTGGGGCGCAGCCGGCGAGGCGGGCGAGTTGGGCGTCGGAGCTAAAGCGGTCGATCCCGGCGATCTCGCCGATGAATTTGGCCGCGAGGAGCACGCCGATCCCGGGTT
>DATNKY010000454.1:0-8029 GCA_035603155.1 Solirubrobacteraceae bacterium | reverse complement strand
TCGAAGGGCTGTGCGCTCATCACCCGCACGAGCTCGTGGGGCGCGGCCGACAAAGCGCTGATGCGATCCGCGAGGCCGGCGAGCAGCGCGATTGCGGCCTCGTGGATGTTGCGCACACGGCGGAGATCGAGCACGACGAGCTCGGCCGGGGCCTCGATCACGGCACGCGTGACCTGCTCGGTCTCGGCGAACCCGAGATCGCCCTGCAGCTCGAACGCACGTGCTCGCGCTCCTTCGCGCTCGATCTGCGCCGCCACGGCCGGGTCGCGCTGCCGCTTGGATGTCATCTCAGCGAGGGTGAATGTCCGCCGCACGGGCGACGCACCACGGTGGGCATGGTTGAAGATGTGCAGGTCCAGCGACTGGGAGAGCTCCTCACAGACACGCACGCCCCGGACCGAGTTGCCGCGCTCGTCGAGCGGCGGCGAGAAGACGCCGATGCCGAGCCTGCCGGGGAGCACGGCGATCACGCCTCCGGCCACGCCGCTCTTGGCCGGCAGCCCCACGTCGTAGAGCCAGTCCCCGGCCGCGTCGTACATGCCAGCGGTGGCCATCACGCTGAGCACGTCCCGGACAGTGTCCGGCGACGCCACGCGCCGGCCGGTGAATGGGTTGCGTCCACCGGCGGCCAGCGTCGCGGCGATCACCGCCAAGTCGCGGCAGTCGACGAGCACCGAGCACTGGGCGATGTAGCTCTCGACGATCTCGTCAGGGTCACCGTCGAAGCGCCCGGCGCCTCGCAGCAGGTGGGCGATCGCGCGGTTGCGATAGGCCGTATGGGACTCCGATTGGCGCACGCGGTCGTCAATCGAGAGTTCACGGCCGGCGAAGGCACCGTAACCCTGCAACGGCGACGGATCGGGATCGACTCCCAGTAACGAGCGCGTGAGGATCGCGCCGGCGTTGACCAACGGGTTGAGTGGATCGAGATCGATCGCGTTGAACGCCTCACCGGTCGGCTCGACCCCAACCCGCTCGCGGACCTGCTCGCCACTCGACTCCAGCGCCAGCGCGAAAGTCAGCGGCTTGGAGATCGACTGGATCGTGAACGGCAGGCGCGTATCACCCACTTCGTAGATCGCCGCGTCGACGGTCGCCAGCGCGATGCCGAACGACGAACGCTCGGCGAGCGCCAGCTCGGGGATGTAGTCAGCGATCTCGCCCGAGTCGTCCTGTGCGAGGCGGGTGTACAGATCCTCCAGATAGGACTGGACGGGACTGCTCATCTCAGACCGCTCCTTGGCCACGTTCTTCCGCCCGTCTATCTGGGTGTCGCTGACGACCGCAATGTTGATCAGCTCGTTCGAACCTGTGTCCAGCGTGCCGGACGTCAGATGGCAGCGTGCTCACGAAAATAGGATCCGAGACCCGCGCGGTCATCACCCCTTTCGGGGGAGACAGCTCGGCTCGGCCCGCAGCTCAGCAGCCTTCTCGTCGGCCGCCCTTGCCGGGCCCCTGCGCCAATGTCGGTCACTTCGCTCGCGCTGCCGCAACGAGGTCAGTCGCTGACCCGGGACAACGACGCTTGTGTACGGTGATCGTTTCGAGCGCGACAGGATCGGAGGCCAGGAATGAGTGCAGCCGGATCGGTGAGTCCATCCGAGACGCAGTTCGTGTCCGGGGCGTTCGGTCGTCTGGCGATCAGACGACTCGGTCCTGGCGGGGAAATTCCGCTCCTGTTGTGCCATCGGTTTCGAGGGACGATCGACGATTGGGATCCCGCCTTCCTGAGCGTGCTGGCGGCTGAGCGCGACGTGATCGTGTTCGACGGGCCCGGTGTCGGTCGCAGCTCCGGTGCGCCACAGTCCACGGTCGCGGAGATGGCGAGCGCTGCACTGGACCTGGTGTCGCAGCTCGGTCTTGGGGAGATCGATCTCCTCGGCTGGTCAATGGGCGGGTTCGTTGCACAGGATGTGGCGCTGACCAAGCCGTCGGTGGTTCGGCGGCTGATCGTGGCGGGATCGAAGCCAGGGCTGGTCCCGGGAGCGCCATCACCCGCTCCGCAAGTCGGACAGATCGCCGGTAAGCCTGTCAACGACGACGAAGATCTGCTGTTCCTCTTCTTTCCAGACTCCCCCGAAGGACGCGCGGCCGGCGTAGCGTCCTTGCGGCGTCTCGCGGCGACTCGCGATCCGGCGGTGGTGTCGCCCGCCGGTGTCAAGGCTCAGTCCGCGGCGCTGACAAGGTGGTCCTCGGGCACCGACACCGCGTGGGAGCGTCTGGGCGAGCTCACGATGCCGATCCTGATCGCGGCGGGAGCGCAGGACCGCCTGATGGACGCCTATAACTCGTACGCGATGGTCAGGCGACTACCGAACGCGAACCTGATCATCTACGGAGACGCCGCGCATGCCTTCGTCTTCCAACACGCGCAGGCATTCGCGCGACAAGTCCTCGACTTTCTCGGCGCGCCATGAGCTTCATGAGACTCCGATAACCATGTCCGTGACCGTCATTTACTACGCAGAGCGTCCCGAGCTGTGGGAGGACACCGACGCGGTCTCACAGGCGGTGTGGCCGGAGTACAACCACCACGGTGAGGTGCTGAATCGCTACTGGGGGAGGCTGTTCGAGGATTTCCCGGAGTTCCAGTTCGCCCTGTGCGACGAGCATGACGAAGTGCTGGCCGAGGGCCACTCCGTGCCGTGTGCTTGGGATGGCACGACCAGAGGATTAGGCGACGGGATCGACGCGATGATCGCCGGTGCCTTCGAGGTTCGTGAGGCCAAGCGCAGGCCGACCGCGCTGGGAGCGCTGGCGGCAGAGATCAAACCGCAGTTTCAAGGCCGCGGTCTGGCCGACAGAGTGCTCGACGCAATGGCCCACCTAGCCCGTGACGCTGAGTTCACCCACCTGATCGCGCCGGTCCGTCCGAGCTTCAAGGACCGCTACCCGATCACCCCGATCGAACGCTACGTGACCTGGACCCGTGACAACGGGGAGTCGTTTGATCCATGGATCCGCGTCCACCTCCGCCGCGGCGCGAAGATCGCCAAACCGATCCCCAACTCCATGCGGATCACGGGGACGGTCGCCGAGTGGGAGCAATGGACCGGCATGCGGTTCCCCGACGACGGGCAGTACACGTTCCCCGCCGGTCTTGCCCCGGTCGACATCAATCACGGACGCGACCTCGGCTGCTACTGGGAGCCAAACGTGTGGATCGTCCACCCACTCCGCGCATAGCTCGGCGTGCATCGGCCAAGAGCCGTGAGGCGGCCAAGTGCAACTAGCAGACCTTGAACCTCGCGGTCACCGTCTTGGTGACGGTGACGGCTCTGCGATGGCGGTGACCGCTCACGGTCTTTTTATAGATCACCGTCACCCGCAACGTGTGCACGCCTGACTTGAGGCCGGCGAGCCGAAGCACGGGCGTAGCAGGCAGGTGGTGCGCGACCGCGTTCGCGGCGAACACGACGACGGTGATCGTGTGCTTGTGACCGTTGCGCAGGCGTGTTGTCCGCTTGCGGGTGTGCCTGATGCCCTTGTCAATGAAGAAGGCGGCGCTTCGAAAGCGGAGCTTGGCGGCGCGCGAGTGCGCGATCGCGACCGAGCGAAGCGCCACGCTCAGGGTCTTCGCCCTCGCAGTGCAGATCAGCAGAGATGGCGTGACGAGCCGGATCTGCTGATTGCCGACCCTCGCCGTCGTCAACCGAGCCGGCGGCGCCAGCGGTGGCGGCGGGGTGCCGGTCGTCTTGAACGACCGTACGGCGCCGGTCACGGTCCCGCCGAACCCGTTGTTCGCCGCCACGCGGTAGAAGATCGCCGTCCCCGCTGTCAGGCCAGTCAAGTTGGCCGTTACCTTCGAGGGGGCGCCGCTGGCAGGCAGCGTTCCGGCGGCAACTGTCGACCCGAGCGCCGAGGTCGCCCCGTATTGAAACGTGACGGTCGTCAGCGCGCCGGTGGGATTGACCATGCCTGAGACGATCGCGGTGGTGTTCGTCACGGCGCTCGCGCTGCCGGTGGTGGCGGTCGGAGGGATCTGCAACGAGATCTTCCCGATCGCGATTGAGCCGCGATCGCTGAACCACAGATTGCCGTCCGGACCCGATAGCAGGACATCACCGTCCGCGCCCTGACCGGCGTTCAGGCCGGTCGTGAACTCGGTGATCACACCGGCGGTCGTAATTCTCGCCACCCCTCCGGCTGCGAGCCCGTCCTGTGATGCCTGCTCGACCCAGATATTGCCGTCTGCCCCGACCGTGATGTCGTCCTGCGGATTATTCTGGCTGAGGCCCTGATCGAACTCCGTGATGACGCCGGATGGCGTGATCCTGCCAACGGCCCGATGGGCGGCGTTCTGGTCGATGAACCACACGTCGCCATCCGGACCAAGCGTCATCGGGTCTGGGTCGGCATTCGCGTTCAGGCCCTGCGTGAACTCGGTGATCGTGCCATCGGGCGTGACACGCCCGACGGCCGGCACGCCGGGGTCGCTGAACCAGACGTTCCCGTCGGCGCCCAGCGTGCTCTCGGTCGGCATCGACATCGCGTTGCCCGTCGGGAACTCCTTGATCGCTCCCCCCGGCGTAACCCGGCCGATCGCCCCCTTCGCCTTGTCCGTAAACCACATGTCCCCGTCCGCCCCGGCCGTCAGCGTCTCCGGCATCGCCCCAGTAAGCAGCCCCGACGTGAACTCGCTGATCACCCCGGCAGGCGTGATCCTGGCGATCGCCGGGGTCGCGACGTCGAGGAACCACAGGTTTCCGTCCGGGCCGGCCGTGATCTCCGCAGGAGCCATGTTCGGCTCGGTCGCGGGAGGCCCGAACTCCTTGATCGCACCCGACGGCGTCACCATTCCGATCGCATTGTGGGGTGCGTCGCCAGTCGCCGTGAACCACATGTTCCCATCCGGTCCCTGCGTGATATCGAACGGCGTGGCGGGACTCGTCAGCCCATCGGTGAACTCTTGGATCGTCCCGGAGGGCGTGATTCTGCCGATCGCGTGCGCTGCTCCTCCGTCCGTGAACCAGAGATTCCCATCGGCACCGGATTCGAGACCGAGGGGATCATGACCCGATCCCAAGCCGCCGCCCGCGGGAAACTCCGTGATCGCAGTCGCCTGCGCCGCGATCGGGATCGCAGCCAGCACGCCCAGCGAAACCAGCAACGACATCAGCAGCCCCCGCCACACCCGACGAACCACTCCACACCACCCCAGTCCGAATCGCTCGACGCCGGAGACTAAACCCCGAACCCAAGTCAGGCAAGCTGATTACCGAACATCCGACCACGACGGCCGGTTGTCGGCCCGGGCCGGCATCTGTCAGGACGGGCAGGACGATCTCAGACGCCATCGAAACATGATCGCTCGTTCACAGCGGTGGGCGCGATTGCGTGAGCTCTGAGATCACTTGACGTGCGCAGTAACGTACGCGTTGGAGGGCATTTCGTGCGGGGTCGGCCCAAAGTGGGCGGGCAGCGCATCCTGACTTCCGAGGTTCACGAAACCCCGGAGGTCGACATGCCCCAGACGCTGGTTATCTCTGACCGCCCCGAGAGTCGCTCCGATGTCTCTCAGCGCGCGCTCGTCCGCTCGTGGAAGGACTGCGGGAGCGACGTGGCGTGGGTCCAAGTCGTCGGTTCGCTGGACGCCGTCACGGCGCCGGCGCTCGAGCAGACGTTACGCGACGCCGAGCTCCGTGCCCCGCTGGTGGTGCTTGACCTGCGCGAGTTCACCTTCACAGACTCCAGCGGCGTGCACGTGATCACCAGCGCGAGCGCGCGAGCGCACCGTGCGGGTCGCCGGCTCGTTTTCGTGCGCAGCCCCGCACAAGCCGATCGCATGCTCACGCTCATCACGTCACACGTCCCGGAGATCGTCGACCTCGATCCTGACGAGCCGGTCGAGCACGCTCTTTCGCAGCTCGGGCGACGCGATCACGCGGCGTGAACGCGCCCGCCGCGCCGACCAGCGGGCGGAGCTGACAGGACCTCCCGGGCGAACGTCGGCGTCGGGCACGCCGCGCTGGATGCGACCAGCGCCACAGCCGAGGCTGTAGCCCGTGTAACACCCGGAACCCTTGCACGAGGTACCGCGTGATGGATCTCTGACGGCGTCAGACGTCGAACGGCAACATGGATTATTATTTCTAGACATGATTTTCATGCTATGATAGTCATACGTCCGAGAGAGGATCTCGGAAGGTTTCTCGCACAGCGCTGAGGAGGTACCCGCAATGCGCTCTGACACAAGCACCACCCCGGTCGCCTCGCCCGACCCAGAACTAGTCCCGAACATCGCCTCTGGCCCGGCGAGCGATCAGCCACCGGTGGCGGCACCGAACGACACCGCTCGCGCGCGCGAAGCCGCCGCGACGACGAATGGCACCGAGACGCGGGCCGAGCACTTCCGCCGTAAGGCCCTCCGCGGACGGCTCCATGGTTACGCGATCGCAGCCGTTGCGCTGGTCGCGGTGCTGATCGCACTCGCGGCGTCGAACACCGCGCACGTCAAGGTCAACTGGCTGATCGGCAGCTCCCACGTCTCACTCGTCTGGCTGGTCCTAGTCACTGCGATCGTCGGCTGGCTGCTCGGCCTGATGGCCAGCGCCCGGTTCAACTGGCGCACCCGCGCCCCACGACGCCAAGGTCGGAGGCGATCATGAACCGGTCCTCGCAGGTCGCGCAAGTGCTCAGCGCGTTGAGGGATGGTCGCGCCGAGACCCTGCCTCGGTCGCAGCAAGCGCCGATGAAGTTCCTCGTCTTTGAGGACAACGGCGGAGACTACCGCTGGACGCTCGTCGTCGCCGGGGGCGAGCACCTCGCTCAGTCTGGGCGCTTCTCCTCCTATCAGGAGGCCATTGGAGCCGCACACATCGCACGCGCCGGCGCTGCCTCAGCGGTGATCGAAGACCACCACGCCGACACCGTGCCCAACGACATGTCGGCCGAAGGAAGATCGCGATCGAACGCGATGACAGGGAGGCAGAGCGCCGGCCGGACGAAGGCGGCAGCCAGAGCACCGAGGAGAAAGCTCCATGACCAACGCAATCGTGGTCCCGTCGCGGCTACGACGGGAGTCCGGCCCGGATTTAGCTAGCCGAGGCGAGGCGGTTGGTCACGCTCGTGGGCTTGGCTCGGTCTTTGTGGCGGCTGGATCCGTGCGGCGCGGTCAGGATCTCGAGCAGTTCGCCGATGCTCTGCTCGTGAGCGATCGCGTCGGGCAACGGCAGATGGCCGTTAATTGTGTAGTGGTTCCGGCGTCCGTTTCGCTGGCGCGTGATGTAGCCGCCGGCGGCCAGCGCGTCGACGATCCGGTGTGCCGCGCGTTCAGTGATCCCCAAACGTTCGCCGATGTCACGCAGACGGACACCGGGATCGTTGGCGATGCAGATCAGAACTTGCGCGTGCTTCGTCAAAAATGCCCACTGGGGTTGGGTGCTCTCAGCCATGAAAACTAGGTTATCGTATCTAGATACGATTTTCATGATACAGTGGTCATACATTCGCGAGAATGCCGTAAAGGTGACACGCACGCACACAGAACGCGGTGTCATGCTTTTCAACAGACGTCAGCCACGCGAGCTCGTCACGCGCAGCACCGGCGATCCCGACGCGATGAGGAAGGAAGGACTCTCGCTGGTCAAGAGGGCAGCTCGAATTGATCGGCTTGGCGCTATTGGCCTACGGGATCAGCGCGTTGATCTTCGGCCAACAGAACGCCGTCACCCGGCAGCGGTTCGCGTCGAGCGCCGCAGCTGTCACGCACCGATCAAGATCATCGACTCAAACCAGGAGAGGCCAGCATGGATGACAAGCATGTAGACAAGAGCAAAGGCAGTCTGAAAAGAGCGGGAGGCTCGCTGACCGGCGACAAACGCCTCGACAACGAGGGTCGCGGCGACGGGGCCAAGGGCTCTGACAAGAAGCCCGTTGAGAAGGTCGTTGACACTCTTCCGGGGCGGGGCACGGAGTAGCGCGGAGCCGGTTTTGTCGCTCAAGCTTGACACCGTGACCGTCGGCTCGATTGAGGCTGACGAGCGTGATCTTGGTTTGTCGGCGTTTCGGCGGCGGGTGGGGCTGAGCA
>DATNKY010000544.1:0-9837 GCA_035603155.1 Solirubrobacteraceae bacterium | reverse complement strand
TGCTCAGCGTCACGCCGCGCAAGGTTGCGTGGGGCGGGATCGTGCGGATCGTCGGCAGGCTCGACGGCGGCCACCTGCCCCCAGGCGGAGCGCTCATCCGGCTGCGGATCGGGCTCGGGCGAGCGTTCACGACGTACGGCGTGCATGAGCACGTCGGCGGCGACGGCCGGTTCACGACCAGCTACACGTTCGGGCTTGGCGATTCGCGAATCCGTAGGAGCTACTGGTTCCAGATCGCATCGCTGCCGATGGGCAACTATCCGTACGCACCGGCGAGCAGTCGCCGCGTCTCGGTCCTGGTCGGTGGGCACCCCTCGCCCAACTAGCGAGATAAGGTCCGCACCCCACTGGTCGTTCGGGTGGCGTGCAGGTACCCTGAGCTGGAGTGATCGGCGACATCCTCCAACCGACGCACCTTCTGTTCGTGCTCGTCGTGGCGTTGCTCGTGCTCGGACCCAAGCGGTTGCCGGAGGTGGCGAAGTCCCTCGGGAACAGCCTGCGCGACTTCCGATCCGCGATGAATGGCGAGTCTCATGAGCGAGACACGATCGCCAGGTCGGACGCGACCACCGAGTCGACAACGATCGCCAAGTCGGACGCGACCACCGAGCCAGCGACGATCGCCGAGCCGGAGACGCATCCGATCACGGACAGAGGGGACACGAGCGCGCCGGCTGACGCAGCCGGATCGCGGACTGTCGAGGATGACCTGCCGCTTGCGGAGCAGGTCTCGACGGCGGACTCCGATCCGATCCAGGACGCGATACTCGAGCCAGAGTCGCCGCCCGAACCGCAGTCCTCGATTGAGCCCAAGCCCCACGACGAGCCTGCGCCGCAAGACGATCCGGAGGCGCGTACCGAGCCGGAGCCGCACACCGAGCCCAGCCCGGACTCCGAGCCCAAGCTCGACCCCGAGCTGGCAGCAGAGCACCACACCTGAACTCGCCGGCCGGGACCGAGCACTCCGCCGTCGGCTGTCGGCAATAGCCTCGGCCGGTGACGCAACTCGAGACCGCAGCGGTCGTCGCCCTGCTGAGGCTCGGCCGTCGTCCCGCCTCCCACTACTCCGAGCTCGTCGAGTCCGACGGGAGCGCGCTGGCGGTCCTCGAACGCGAGCTGGCGCAGACCGATGACGGCCAGACCCGACTGGCGCTTGCGGAAGGCTCCGACGAGCTCATCGAGCACGCCGCCGCGGACCTGGCGGGCTGGCGGGCCGAGGGCGTAAAGGCGTTGACGGTGCTCGACAACCAATATCCGATCAACCTCCGCGCGGTCCACGACCGACCGCCTCTCCTGTTCGTAGCCGGTCAGTTGGAGGACCACCGCGACCAGCGCTCGGTCGCAGTGATTGGGAGTCGCAGGGCATCCGCAGCGGGCGTCGAGCTCGCGAAGGCCGTCGCCGGCCATCTGGCCGAGCGGGGCTACACGGTCGTCTCGGGACTGGCGGCGGGCATCGACACAGCGGCGCACACAACCGCACTTGCGATGCGCGCCCGCACCGTGGCCGTGATCGGCACGGGCCACCGACATGCCTATCCGCCGCAGAACGCCGAGCTTCAGTCGAAGATCGCGGCCCAAGGCTCGGTCGTCTCCCAGTTCTGGCCCGACGAGGCACCGAGCCGGACGAGCTTTCCGAAGCGCAACGCGGTCATGTCGGGCATCACGCTGGCGACCGTGATCGTCGAGGCGTCGCAGAACAGCGGCGCCCGCGTTCAGGCACGCCTCGCGCAGGGCCACGGGCGCCCGGTGTTCATCGCTCGCGGATTGCTCGATCAGGGCTGGGCACAGGCGACCGCGAGACGGCCCGGCGTCCACGTGTTCGGTGATCCGACGGAGATCACGGCGGTGCTCGAGCGCCTGACGTCGCCCGGCGCGCTCGTGGCGTAGCGCGATTGCGATGCCGCAGGTCGCCGAGCTGACCGACCTGTACTCGAACTTCATGCTCGGCCCGCGGCCGGGTCCCGGCGTCTGCGAGCTGTGCTTTGACCTGACCGACGGCCGTCGGCGTTGCATCCGGTGCGAGCGGGTTCCCGAATCGCTCGATGCGGTCGCGCCGGTGTCATACAGCGTCGCCCACGAACAGCTGCACCACGCGCTCGCGGGCTACAAGCGTCCGCCAGCCTTCGTCGCACGACGCTTTGAGGTCGAGCTCGCTGCCGTGCTGTGGCGCTTTGTAGCGGCGCACGAACCCTGCCTCGCCGGGGCCGCGGCGACCGACGAGTTCGAGCTCGTCACGACCGTCCCGTCGAGCAACCGCCAGCGCGACCACAGCCACCCTCTGCACCGGATCGTCGGCGAGCTCGCCGGACCGACGCGAGCCAGGTTCGGGCGCGTCCTCAGTCGCACAGCCTCCACGGTCCAGCAACGCACGTACGACCCGACGAAGTTCGAGGCGATTCGGGACCTGACCGGCACGAGCGTGCTGCTGATCGACGACACGTGGACCACGGGCGCAAACGCGCGCAGCGCCGCGACGGCGCTGAAACAGGCTGGGGCCACGACTGTCGCGGCTCTGGTGATCGGCCGGCACCTGCACCGCGAGTACGGCGACAACGACCGCCGGTTGCGAGCGCTTCCGTCACCGTTTGACTGGAAGAACTGTGCACTTCATCACCGGCGGGCGAATCGAGTGATCGCGAGGAGGTTTTAGCTCCGGTCAAGGCCGGGTAGAAGCACAATTGCAGTGAGGAGAGATTGCCGAAGTGCCGTGGGAGCACTCAAGAGGGCATCGTGGACCGGCCTCGCAATTGCCGCCGCCGCGGTCGTACTCGCGGCGTGCGGAGGTTCATCCGGAAGCGGACCGGTGACGCTCAACTGGTACGTGTTCCCGGAGCCTTCAGGATCGTTCGCGACCGCCGCTGCCAACTGCTCGAAGGCCTCGAACGGTGCCTATCAGATCAAGATCAACTTCCTCTCGAACTCGTCTGACCAGCAGCGCATCTCGCTCGTACGACGCCTCGCGGCGGGCGACAGTTCGATTGACATCCTGGCGATGGACGTCGACTGGACCGCGGAGTTCGCCGATGCGAAATGGATCCGCCCATGGACCGGTGCCAACGCCGCGGCGGTCAGCCAGGGCGTGCTGCCCGGCCCGCTGAAGACCGCGACCTGGGACGGCAAGCTGTACGCCGCCCCGCTCAACTCGAACACCGAGCTGCTGTGGTACCGCAAGGACCTGGTTCCGAATCCGCCCAAGACGTGGAACGAGATGATCGACGACGCAATCAAGCTCGCCAAGGAAGGTAAACCTCACTACATCGAGGAACAGGGCGCCAAGTACGAGGGCCTGACGGTGTGGTTCAACTCGCTCGTCAACTCCGCCGGCGGTCAGATCCTCAGCCCCACCAACAAGATCCTCGTCGATCACACGTCCGCGAGAGCCGCCGCGATCATGAGACGGCTGGCTGACTCCCCGGCCGCGGATCCTGGCCTGAACGTGGCGATGGAGGGCACATCCGAAACGGCGTGGGAGCATGGCGACGTCGCCTTCCAGATCAATTATCCGTTCGTCTGGTCAGCGGCCAAGGCCGACAGTCCGAGCGTGTTCAAGCAGATGGGGTACGCGCCGTTCCCGAGTGTGATCCCGGGCACCGCGCCGCGCGTCTCGATCGGTGGCTACAACCTTGGGGTCTCGACACACTCGCCTCACCCGCAGCTCGCGTTCCAAGCGGTCCGGTGCCTGGTCCAGCCTGTCAACCAGAGGCGTGCGGCGATCAAGGGCGGCCTGGCACCGGTGCTCGGGAGCATCTACGACGAGCCCTCGTTCGCGAAGGCCTACCCGTTCCACGCGCTGATCAAGGCGCAGCTCGAGCACTACGGCCTGCGGCCGCAGACGCCGGCCTACGCCGACGTGAGCCTGGCGATCCAGGACACGCTGTCCCCGACCTCGAGCATCGACCCGAGCACGGTGGTGAGCACACTGCGCAACGAAATTAAGAATGCACTCTCATCGAAGGCACTGCTGTGACTAGTAGCACCGTAACCGCCCCCGGAACCACGTCCGCCAAGCCCCGTCGGGTCCATCTGAGTGACCGTGCGCGGGCCGAGCGCAATCTCGGCTTCATGCTTGTAGCTCCGGCGCTGATCGTGATGATCGCGGTCACCGCGTATCCGTTGATCAGCACGATCGTGCTGTCACTTCAGCGCGCCGACCTGCGCTTCCCCGACGCGAACAAGTTCATCGGGCTGTCGAACTACGGCGCGGTGCTGTCCGCGCCGGTCTGGTGGCAGGTCGTCTGGCACACGGTGATCATCACCGTGGTCAGCGTCTCGATCGAGTTCGTCCTCGGCATGGCGCTCGCGCTGGCGATGCACCGCGTGATCTTCGCGCGCGGCACCCTGCGTGCGATCGCGCTGGTCCCGTACGCGATCGTCGCGGTCGTCGCGGCCTACTCGTGGAACTACGCCTGGTCGCTGACCAGCGGCTGGATTCCACATTTGCTCGGACTGACGAGCGATCCGTTGAGTCACCCGTTCGGGAGCTACGTCGCGATTATCATCACCGAGGTCTGGAAGAACACGCCGTTCATGGCGCTACTGCTGCTCGCGGGCCTGGCGTTGGTCCCCGATGAGCTCCTGGAGGCGGCTAAGGTCGACGGCGCGACGGCCTGGCAGCGGTTCATCAGGATCACGGTCCCGCTAATGAAGCCGGCGATTCTCGTCGCGCTTCTGTTCCGAACGCTCGACGCGTTCCGAATCTTCGACACGATCTACATCTTCAACCAGGGAGCGAACGGGACCGAGTCGATTTCGATGCTCAACTACACCACCCTCCTCGACCGCCTCAACCTCGGCTTGGGCTCGGCCGTGTCAGTGCTGCTGTTCGTGTTCGTCGGAATCATCGCGTTCGTCTTCATCAAGGGATTCGGCGCCGGCAGCGGGCCGATCGGGGAGTCGTCATGAGATCGAACTCAACACAGAAGGCGTGGTGGGGTGCGGCATTCGTGGTGATCGCGGTCTGTTCGTTGGTCCCCGTGGTGTGGATCATCATGTTGTCGCTCAAGACGCCGGAGACCGCCACCGACGGCAGTTTCATCCCGCACCAGTGGACGCTGCACAACTATTCGGACATCTTCAACCAGAGCGTGTTCACCAGCGCGCTGCGCAACTCGATCGGGATCGGCCTGATCGCGACCACGTTGGCAGTTATCCTCGCGTCGTCAGCGGCCTACGCGATCGCGCGGCTGAAGTTCCCGGGCAAGCAGGGGATCCTCGCGTTGGCACTGGCCGTGGTGATGTTCCCGCAGATCTCGCTCGTCGGCCCGCTCTACAACCTGTGGCGCCAAATCGGTCTCTATAACACCTGGCCTGGCCTGATCATCCCCTACATGACGTTCGCGCTGCCGCTCTCGATCTACACCCTGTCTGCGTTCTTCAGAGAGATTCCGTGGGAGCTCGAGCAGGCTGCCCAAGTCGACGGTGCGACTCCATTCCAAGCGTTCCGGAAGGTGATCGCGCCGCTCGCCACTCCGGGCATCGTCACGACGTACATCATCGTCTTCATCATCTGCTGGAACGACTTCATCTTCGCGATCTCGCTGACTTCGACGAACGCCGCGCAGACCGTTCCCGCCGCGATCGCCCAGTTCCCGGGCGCGTCGCAGTTCACCCAACCGATCGGTGACATCGCCGCCGCGGCAGTCGTTGTCACGATTCCTGTGATGCTTCTAGTGCTCCTGTTCCAGCGCCGGATCGTGTCCGGGCTGACGGCGGGCGCAGTCAAGGGGTAAGGAGAGAACGATGGCCGAGATCGCACTCGAACACATCAGCAAGCGCTACGGCGACGGCTTCGAGGCCGTCAAGGACATGAACCTGGACGTCGCCGACGGCGAATTCATGATCCTCGTCGGGCCGTCGGGCTGCGGCAAGTCGACCGCGCTGCGGATGGTCGCGGGGCTCGAGGACATCACGTCTGGCGAGCTCAAGATCGGCGGTCAGGTCGTCAATGACAAAGCGCCGAAAGACCGCGACATCGCAATGGTGTTCCAGAACTATGCGCTCTACCCGCACATGACCGTGCGCGACAACATGGGCTTCGCCCTCAAGCTAGCGAAGGTCCCCGAGGCGGAGATCAATCAGAAGGTCGAGGAGGCGGCCCGGATCCTCGACCTCGGAGAGCACCTCGATCGCAAGCCCGCGAACCTGTCCGGTGGGCAGCGTCAGCGGGTGGCGATGGGGAGGGCGATCGTGCGTAACCCGAGCGCGTTCTTGATGGACGAGCCGCTCTCGAACCTCGACGCCAAGCTCCGGGTCCAGATGCGGACCGAGATCTCGCGTATTCAGCAGCGGTTTGACACGACCACGATCTACGTCACGCATGACCAGACCGAGGCCCTGACGCTCGGGGACCGGATCGCGGTTATGCGCTCCGGAGTCTTGCAACAGGTCGGGGCTCCACAAGAGTTGTACAACTATCCGAGAAATCTGTTCGTGGCCGGTTTCATCGGCTCGCCGTCGATGAACTTCCTGCCCGGCGAACTCGACGGTGACACCATCAAGCTCCCGATCGGGACGATCCGGATCCCCGACGTGATCCGCGCCCGGCTCGACGCCGGCCCCGGCGGCGGCAGGAACGGCGTCATTGTCGGTTTGCGCCCGGAGGACTTCGAGGACGCGACGCTAATCGGGGATCAGTCCCGGGGGATCACGTTCAACGCCAAGATCGATGTGCTCGAATCAATGGGGTCCGAGTTCTACGCCTACTTCGTGGTCGAGTCCGAGCGAATCACCGCGAAGGAGCTCGAGGAACTCGCACAAGAAGCCGGCGCCGCAGATCTGCCCCAGCAGGGAGACGGCGAGCAGGTCGTTGCGCGACTCGAAGCCGCCAGCCGCGTGCGTCAACGCGAGGACGCCGAGTTGTGGTTCAACACCGAGCACCTGCACCTGTTCGACCCCCAGAGCGGCAAGACGCTGCTCGGATCGCCCGACGGCAACGGCGCCGGACCGGGCCAGAGCCCCGGTTCGCAGACTGCGCCACCAGCGGCCGGTCAGTCGGCAGCCGATCAACCGGGTTCACCCGCCGCCGGCGGCGCGGAGGGGGCCGCCGGCCAACCGCCGAGATAGACAATCCCGGGGAGGGCTAAGCTCGGGCGCCGATGTCCAGCGAGCGGCGCTCAACCGGGATGGCCAGCGTCGATGCGCAGCACGACTTCCTGCGCGCCCGACGCCAGGCGACGCTGGCGGAGGTGGCCGCAAGGCTGCGGCGAGAACCCGACGATGTCCGCGCGATCCTGCCCTACGAGGAGGTCATCGAGGCGCTCGGGTTCGTCAGCGAACGCGCCGCGGGATCGGCGGTTGTGCGGCTGGACGCGATCGTCGGGACCGTCGACCGGGGGCGTGATTTCGACCGCCGGTTCCGGCCGACCTCGGGCAACGTACGTTCGCGTTGGGAACGGATCGCCGCCGCGATGCGCCGCGGCGAGGCGATGCCTCCGGTCGATCTGCTGAGGATCGGCGAGATCTATTTCGTCCGGGACGGACACCACCGAGTATCCGTCGCTCGGGCGCTTGGATGGAACGACATCAACGCGTACGTGACCGACGTCGTGACGCGAGTCGGCGCCGAGCGGACGATCACGTACGCCGATCTGCCGACCAAGAGCCACGAGCGAGAGTTCTTCGAGCGCGTGCCGATCCCGGATCACGCTCGACCGGAGATCAAGCTCTTTGACCCGTGGGACTACGCGACGCTCGCCGAGAGCGTCGAGGCCTGGGGGTTTAGGACCAGTCAGGAGCGGGGCGAAGCTATCAGCCGCCGCGAGGGCGCCTTTCTGTGGCTGGAGAACGAGTACCGCCCGGTGGTCGAGATGTTGCGTGAGGCCAATCTGATCGGTACCCGGACCGACACCGAGGCCTACATGCGCGTTACCGCGGATCGTTACCGGCTGATGCGCACCGATCGGTGGGACGAAGAGGTCATCCGGCGCGTGACCGAGCGCGACTCGCCTCGCGGCAGGCGCCGGCACTGACCGCCACGCAAGACCGCCGGCCGCGCGGCTACTTCCACCAGGCATCGATCACCCGACGCCAGTTGCCCCACGCGATCGCGGCGACCTCGTCGGGGCTGAAGCCCGCCTCGCCGAGCGCGTCTAGCACCTTCGGAGTGCCGGTCACATCGCCGACCGCGGCCGGGATCGTCGCGCCGTCGAAGTCAGACCCCAAGCCGACGTGCTCGACTCCGATGCGCTCGGCGACGTAGGCGGCGTGGCGGGCGATCAGCTCGAGCGGCGTGTCGGGGTCGTCGGCGAAATCAGGACGAAGAAACGGCGTTGCGTAGACGATCCCAACCAGGCCGCCGGAGGCGCCGATCGCGTCCAGTTGACGGTCGGTCAGGTTCCGCGACGACGCGCACAGCGCATGTGCCGCTGAATGAGAGGCCACCATCGGACCCGCCTGCGCACGCTCCACGTCCCAGAACCCGGCCTCGTTGAGGTGGCTGAGGTCGACGAGGATGCCCAGATCGGCACAACGGCGAACGAGCGCCTTGCCCGCGGCAGTCAGCCCGGGCCCGATGTCCGGCGAGGAGGGCCAGACGAACTGGACGCCGTGCGCGAAGTCGTTCGGGCGGCTCCACACCGGACCCAGCGATCGCAACCCCGCCGAGTACCAGAGATCGAGCGACTCGAGCGCTGTATCGATCGCCTCGGCACCCTCGAGATGGAGCACCGCCGCGGGGGCACCGTCACTGTCGTGGGCCTCATCGAGGTCTGAGACCGTGCGCGCGATCGTGACGTGGCCGCCTCGCTCGAGGGCCGCAAGCCGCCCGGCGGCGGCGGCGGCGAACGCGGCGGCGTCGGTATGAGGAACCTGCTCGGCTAGCTCGACGGCCTGTGCGCCGTCCTCGCGGTCGATCGGGTTGAAGGGGTTGAAGTCGTCGTCACCGGCCGACGGAGTGAAGACCGCGAAGATCGCGCCACGTACACCCGCGGTCCGCATCCGCGGGATGTCCAGATGCCCTTCGCGACCCGTCGCGAGCGCCTCGTGGCCCTCTGCGGTCAGCGCGTCGTTGTGTCCATCGAAAACCGGCAGCACCGCGACGGCAAACTATCGGCCGGCGCCGTTTGGTGAAGCTACAGGAGTGTAGGTCTCCTGATAGGGTGCTCCGCAAGAGCGGATGTCGCCTCGACAAACGGACGCAGGCCACCAGCACCCTCGGCGATATGCCCCGCGGATGCCGCCTCTCCAGCGCCGCGAGCAGCTGATCGACGCGGCCCTGAGCGTGATTGTCCGCGACGGCTACGAGGGCGTGTCGATCGAGGCGATCGCGCGTACGGCAGGCGTCACACGTCCGGTCATCTACGACCACTTCCAGAATCTGGGCGAACTGCTCCAGGTGCTGATCAAGCGCGAGGAGCGCTACGCGCTCGAGCAGCTCGCGGTCGTCGTACCCGAGTCGCCGGGCGAAGGCGAGCCGGCCGAGCTGTTCGCCGGAGCTGTGAGGCGGTTCCTGGACGTCGTCGCGAGCCGGCCCGAGACATGGCGGTTCATCCTGCTGCCACCCGAGGGCACGCCTCAGATCGTGCGCGAGCACGTCGAGCACAACCGGGCGCTGATCCTGGAGCGCATCGAGATGCTCGTCAAGTGGGCAATCGAGCGGTCCGCAATCCCAGCCGATCTCGACGTCGAGCTCGGCGCACGCGCGATTCGTAGCCTCAGCGAGGAGGCCGGGAGGATGCTGCTCACCGATCCCGAGCGGTATTCGCCCGAGCGCTACGAACGCTTCTTTCACACGGTCATGGACCGGATTTGGTCCGTTTGACGCCTGTTGCGGCAAGCGCCGGTCCGGGTCATTTGGCGCCCGCGGCTCCCCAACCATGAGGGCCTTAAATACGGCGGGGA
>DATNKY010000723.1:0-3573 GCA_035603155.1 Solirubrobacteraceae bacterium | reverse complement strand
GACCTCGAGCGGCTGGTCGGTGGAACCCGCGGCGCTCGAGCCGGCACGCAGCCGCGGACGCTTGCCGAGCACCGCACCATCCTCGATCACGCAGCGCTCGCCGATCTGGGTGCCCGCATGGAGGACGGCGGCGACGCCGATGCTCGAACCCGATCCGACGTACACGCCGCCGTAGATGACCGCGCCCGGCGCCACTTCGACGTCCTGCGCCAGCACCGCTCCCGGGAACAAATGCGCGCCGCCGTGGTGCGAGGGCGGCTCTGGATCAGTGCCCACCGACCCCGCTCCTCCCGCGCGAGGCGACCAGGGAACGATCGAGCGCCTCGAGCACGCGAACCACCCGCAGGCCGCTGATGCCGTCTGAGCGCGGCCTCGCGCCGGTCAGCACGCATAGCACGAAGTGCTCGCATTCGATCCGCAACGGCTCCTCGTTGCCGATCCTCGGCGAGAAGATGTCCCCGGTTCGCGTGATGTATTCACCGTACGTGCGGGCATCCTCGTCGAAGCCCTTGTCGTAGATCGTGAGCTTGCGCTCGAGCTCCATGTCGTCGAAGGTCGCCATTCTGCGCGAACCAACGACGGTGAACCGCCGCTCCTTGTGGGGATCGAGCCACGAGAGATGCAGATGCGCCGTCAGGCCGGACGCGAAGCGCAGAAAGCAGAAGACGACGTCCTCGACGCCCTCGCGGACATACGACGCTCCGTGGGCGGCGACCTCGATCGGCTCATCGTCGGCGAGATACAGGACCACCGACACGTCGTGGGCTCCGAGGCTCCAGAGCGCATTCTCGTCCGCGCGGAGCTTGCCGAGGTTGAGGCGGTTGCCGTAGATGTAGTAGATCTGCTCGCCGAGCTCGCCAGAATCGGTCAGCTCCTTGAGCTTCGCCACGCCCGGGTGGTACTCGAGCAGATGGCCGACCATCAACACGCGGTCGGCCTGGAGCGCCGCCGCCACCGCCAGCTCGGCGTCGGCGACGGTCTGGGCGAGCGGCTTTTCGACGAAGCAGTGCTTGCCGGCCTCGAGCACCCGGGTCGCGAGTTCGCCGTGGGTCGGGACCGGTGTCGCGAGCGCGACCGCGTCGAGCTCGGGATCGGCGAGCAGCTCCCCGAGATCGGCCGCCAACCGCACGCCGGGGAACATCGACGCGGCACGCGCGCGGGCCGCGTCGGACGCGTCACAGCAGTACGCGAGCTCACAGCCGTCGATCGCAGCGAAGTTGCGCGCGAGGTTCGGACCCCAGTAGCCGAGTCCGGCGACGCCGACACGCACGGGCCGGCTCATCTGATGGTCGACCGCGACTCGAGCCTCATGGCGACAGCAGTGTAAGCGCCGCCACGACGCGTTCCCCGGCTCGGCCGTCGCCGTACAGCTGCGGATGGGTCGGTGGCGGCGTGCGGTCCAGCGCGGCGACGGCGGCGTCGGAGTCGAGATCGACGAGCACATTCCACCCCTGCTCGACGGTTTCGGTCCACTCCGTGCTCGGGCGCATCGTGATGCACGGCACTTGAGCCAAATATGCCTCCTTCTGAAGCCCGCCCGAATCGGTCAACACCGCGCGCGCGTTGCACAGCAGCGCCGTCAACTCGAAATAGCCCAGCGGCTCGGTCACCGTAACCGAAGGCGCATTGCGCAGCCGGTCGATCGACCCGGCGGCGCGCAGGCGCGCCTCGGTCCGCGGATGCAACGGGAGCAGCACCGGCAGCGGCATCGCGAGCAACACGGCGACGAGGCGCTCCAAGCGCGCGGGGTCATCGACGTTCCCGGCGCGATGTGCGGTCGCCAGCACGTAGCCGCCAGGCGAAAGGCCGCGGACGGCCACCAGATCCGTTCGCTCACGCGCCTCGGCCTGGATCTCGACGGCAACGTCGACCATGACATCCCCGACCAGCTCCGCGAGGCCGGAGACGCCCTCGTGACGCAGGTTGGCCATCGCGACCTCGCTCGAGCACAGCAGCAGCGCGCTGGCGTGATCGACGAGCACGCGGTTGAGCTCCTCGGGCATCGAGCGATCGAACGACCGCATGCCCGCCTCCACGTGCGCCACCGGAATCGACGCCTGCGCCGCGACCAGGGCCCCTGCCAGCGTCGAGTTCGTGTCCCCGTAGACGAGCACGACGTCGGGCGCCGCCCGTGCCAGAACGGGCTCGAGCGCGGTCAGCATCCGCGCGGTCTGCGAGGTGCTTGACCCAAGCGCCACGCCGAGCTGCTCGTCGGGCTCGGGCAGGCCAAGCTCGGAGAAGAAGATCGCCGACAGCCGGTCATCGAAGTGCTGACCGGTGTGGACCAACAGCTCGTCATGCACGGTCCGCAGCCGCGGCGAGACGGCCGCCGCTTTGATGAACTGCGGACGGTTGCCGATTACGGTGAGGACCCTCACCCGTGGAGCTCTGAGCGGATGCGCTCGCTGACTGCCGCCGCCGTGAGCGCGGTCACCTGGCCGTCGCCGTCGTAGGAGCGCTCGTCGACCGCGATCACGGGCTGCACCTCGCGTGTGGTCGAGGCGATAAACACCTCGTCGGCGGCGAGCAGCTGATCGAGCTCGCAGACGCGCTCGCGCGCATCGGTGACGTCGAGCACCACCGCACGCGTGATCGACGCGAGGATGTGCTCGTCGAGCGGGGGCGTCAAGAGCTCGTCGCCCTGGACCCAGAAGACCGAACTCGTCGGCGCCTCCAGCACTCGGCCGTGCGGGGTCACCAGCAGCGCGTCGTCGTAGCCCTGCTCGCGAGCGAGCCGACCAGCGAGCATGTTCCCCGCGTAGGAGAGCGACTTGACTCCGTCGAGCACGCGCGTCGGCGAGTAGGTGACTGATTTCAGCCGCACGCACTCGCTCGCCTGTGGCAACGGCTCGGTCAGCAGCAGCCGCCGGCCGCCGCGCGTGAGCACGATCCGCAGCAGGTCGTGATCTGGCCCCGGTCCCGCGTGGGCGAGCAGCCGGTGGCCGTCGGCACGCACCGCTTCGACGTCGACCGCCAGCCTCAGGTTGTCCGCCGAGCGCTCCAGGCGCGCCAGGTGCTGCTCGAACGCGAACGGGCGCCCGTCGTAGACGCGCACGACCTCGAACACGCCGTCGCCGCGGATCAGTCCGTCGTCGGTCGCGGGGATCATCGCCTCCGCCGCCGGCATGATGTCGCCGTCTAGCGATGCCAGCGAGCTGACGCCCTGGGCGTTCACCCGGCGGAGACTACTTTGCCGACCCGCGCCCAGACCTCCGCGAGACGGACGATCGTCGCCGCCGCGGAGGCCATGTCGTTGACCGACGCCCATTCCCGTACCGAGTGGTATTCGTGGCCGCCCGTGAACAGATTCGGGGTCGGCAGACCCATCTCGCTCAGGCGCGAACCATCCGTTCCGCCGCGGATCGGCGTCCGGACCGGCTCGATCCCCTCGGCCCTGATCGCCAGCTCGGCCGCCTGAACGATCTCCGGGACGGTCTCGATGTAGGAACGCATGTTGCGGTACTGCCGCCGGACGTCGATCTCCACGGTCGCGCGGGGATGTTGGGCGACGACATCGCGCGCCGTGCGCTCGAACAGCTCGATGTGCTCCCGCAGCCGCTGCTCGTCGAAATC
>DATNKY010000640.1:0-2128 GCA_035603155.1 Solirubrobacteraceae bacterium | reverse complement strand
CCGTCGGAGTCAAACGTCACGTCGGTCACGCCGAGCATCCGCTCTGCAGTGTCGTAGTGCGCGGCGAGGTCGGCCTTCCAGTCGGCCAGGTCACGCCACCGCGGGTCCTCGAAGAACGCGTCGCGGGCGCGGTAGAGCGTGTTCGCATAACCGAGGCTGCCGCCACCGACGCCCGCGCCCGACACGATTAAGACGTCCGGGAATAGCGTCATCCGCATGATCCCTCGCAGGCCGAGTCGTGGCGCGAAAAAGTAGCGCCGCGCGTCCCAAGTGCTACCCGCGAAATCCTCATCGCGAAAGCGCGACCCACTCTCTAGCACCCGGACCGAATAGCCCTTCTGAGCCAGCCGCAGCGCGGCGACGCTACCGCCGAAGCCCGAGCCGACCACAATCCAATCGACGTCCGTCGTCCCCGACATCACCGTCCCAACTCTACCCGGCGGCTCTGACTCGAGTATCAACGTGCCTGCGGGAGGTTGAGCGTCTCGCGTTCCCGCGTTCCCTCGGCGATTTCGTTCGCGCGCTCGATCTGCGCGTTGATCTCGGCACCGAGGAGAAGGGCGAGGTTGGTGAGCCACAGCCACACGAGCAAGATGATCGCTGCGGCAAACGAGCCATAGGTCACGTTGAAGCTCTTGAAGTTGGCGAGGTATTCCGAGAAGGCGGCCGATGCCGTGAGCCAGAGTGCTACTCCCGCAAACGCTCCCGGCATGATCCATCGAAACCCTCGGTGACGCACGTCGGGCGTTACGTAGTAGATGAACGAGAACACCAGCAGTGCGCTCGCGAACGCTCCCGGCCAGCGTGCGATCCGCCACACCGAGGCTGCCTCGGGTCCGAGCACCCTGTGAGCGACGCCTCCAGCGGCGAACACCAGCACGAGAGTGGTGAGCAGCAGCGCGAGTAGCACGAACAGGGACGCGACATCAGTTAGCTTCCGGCGCACGAAGCTGCGCCCGTGCTGCGCGTCGAAAACGACGTTGAGGGCTCGCCGCACGGCTTCGAGGTACCCGGTCCCCCCGTAAAGGGCCGTCCCCACTGCTATGGCGAGGGCGGCCGTGGCGGTCCCTCGGTCTTTCAGCGCCGCCTTCACTGCGGCCGTGAGCGGCGCCAACGTGACCGCGGGCACAACCCCGTGCAGGTGGCCGACGATCGCGTTGTAGGTCGACGGAAACTCGCCCAACAGCCCCAACAGCGACACAGCCAGAAGCAGCAACGGAAACAGCGACATCAGCGCGTAGTAGGTGAGCGCTGCGGCATGGTGTGTGGCCTGGTCGTGGTAGAAGGAGACCACCGAGCGCCTTGCGACCCACCGTACGCGCTTCACGAGCCAACTCAGGACGGCTGGTGGCTAGCCGAGTACAGGGCCGTGAGGGGCGGCGCGCTCGGCGGCGGGGGTGGCCGGCACTTGGGCGATCGTGTGTTCGGCCAGCGCGGTGATTGTCAGGCTCGGGTTGACACCCGGGTTGGCGGGGAGCGCCGAGCCGTCCGTGATCAGCAGGTTCTCGTAGCCGAATACCTGGCCGCGGGCGTCGACGACGCCCTGAGATGGGTCGGCGGCGATGACCGCGCCGCCGAGGATGTGCGCGGTCGACGGCACGTTGAACAGCGCCTCGGTGGTGCCGCTCTGCGGGGTGCCGCCGATGCGCTCGGACAGCCACTGGGCCGCGTGGTTTGCGGCGGGAATGAACGTGGGGTTGGGATTCTCGGCGTCCTGCTCGGTCGTGATCCGCACGCCGCCGCCGAAGCGTCGTGGCTGGGGCCTGAACCGCAGCGCGCTGTCGACCGTCTGCATCACGAGCACAATCAGTGTGCGCCGCGACCAATTGGGCGTAGCGAGCAGGCGCGCGAAGCTCACGGGATGGCGGGCGACTGCGGCCAGCCAGCGCAGCGGCCGGGTGACCCGCGTGCCATCGCCCACCAGCGCGGTGAACATCGTTTTCATCGCGCCGCCGCCACGGCCGTAGGTCACCAACTCGATGTGCGTGTCGGGATCCGGGTAGATGCTTGAGCTGATCGCTACCGACGCCGTGAAATCGCGCGCGTCGTCCGGCGCGGTAACGGCTACGATCGACTCGCTGTTGGTGCGTACCAAGTAGCCGAGGCGCCCGGAGACCCGTGGCAGCGA
>DATNKY010000055.1:0-2364 GCA_035603155.1 Solirubrobacteraceae bacterium | reverse complement strand
GTTTCGAGCACCCCGTCGATCGCCCCGAGCCGCTCGCCCAGCAACCGCCACAGGTCGTCGTGGTCGCGGCAGACGACGTGCATGTACAGATCGGCGGAGCCGGCGCAGGAGCTCAGGTACATCACCTCGGGCCAGCTCGCGAGCGTCTCGGCCGCCTGTTCGTGCGCGATCGGCGTGACCTTGATCAACACCGACGCCTGGACGGCGTAGCCGAGCTGGAACGGGTTCGCCAATGCAAGGATCCGCAGGATGCCCTCTTCCTGGAGCCTGCTCGCGCGAGCGCGGACCGTGCCCTCGGCCACCCCGAGCGAGCGCGCGATCGCGCGGTACGGACGGCGGCCGTCGATCTGCAGCTGGGCGATGATCCCGCGGTCGAGCTCGTCCAGCTGACCCAGCGGGGGCGCGCCGTTCCCGTTCTCGGTCAGATGACGCGGGCTCATCGTGGATTGCCCGTTGAAATATGACAGCTGAGCATGTACATCGCCGATGCTTTGCGCAATAATAACGCCGTTGGATGACCATTTGCGTGATTGAAAGCGCGTTAGACTGCGAAAAGCGAGGGAGAATGTCAATCAGAGCCATTGATTCGGCTGGGATAGACCTCGACAGGGTCGAGGAGGCGCTCGCCCAGGATCTGACGTTTCCCGCCCGCTGGTACTCCGATCCGGAGATCTACGCGTTCGAGCTCGAGCACGTGTTCAAGAAGTCCTGGCAGTACGCGGGTCCGGTGCAACTGCTCGCCGAGCACGGGGACTGCATCGTCTGCCATGCCGGCACGGTCCCGATCGTCGTCACTCGCGACGCTGACGGTGGCCTGCGCGGGTTCGTCAATGTCTGCCGGCACCGCGCGTTTCCCGTCGTGACCGAGAACTCCAACCGCAAGCTCCTGCAGTGCCGCTACCACGCGTGGACGTACAACCTCGACGGCTCGCTCCACAAAGCGCCGCGCAGCGAGCGCGAGGCTCAGTTCGATCCGACCCTGTTCTGCCTGCTTCCGGTCTCGGTGCAGGCGTGGAACGAGTTCGTGTTCGTCAACCCCGACCCGGATGCGGTCCCATTGCTCGAGGCCTACCCCGAGTTCGAGCCGCTGGCGCTGGAGCGCGGCCTCGATTTCACCGGCTACAAGTACCACGGCCGCACGACCTACGAGATTCCCGCCAACTGGAAGGTGTGGGTCGAGAACGCCAGCGAGTGCTACCACTGCCCGACGGTCCACACGCACAGCTTCAGCGACGCGTTCGTGGACGACGCCGACGTCTACGAGTACGTCGACGGGGACCGCATCCTCGGGCAGTTCACCCGCTACAACGACCGCGCCAAGCGCTACCCGGGTACGCCGCGCGATGAGGGCGTCCAGTTTCGGTACACGTATCTGTGGCCGGTCACGACGTTGGTCCAGGACGATTATGTCGCCTTCCCGGGCACGATCGTGCCGACCGGGCCGGAGAGCTGCGTGTTCGTCGCCGACATGTTCACGCACCCCGACTACGACCAGCAGACGCTCGACGAGCGGCTCGAGATGTGGAACGCCACGCTCGAGGAGGATCAGGAGGTCGTGGTGCTCCAGCAGCCGGGACTGCGCTCGCAGATGGTTCCCAACGGCCGTCTGATGCCCGCCAGCGAGAGCGCAATCTCGCGCTTTCACCGGATGGTGTTCGAGGCTTTCGCAGAGGTCCTGAACGGGGACTAGTCCGGCCCGGCGCCGTTGCCGTCGGCGCTGACCAGCCACACGTCGGCCCCGCGCTGGACCGCCTCGCCGTCCTGGTTTCGTACCTCGATCTCGAACGTCACGATCCCCTGCCCGGGCCGTGACCTCGAGCGGCGCGCCTCGGTGACCTTCCAGTACGCGCGGATCGTGTCGCCGATGTAGACCGGCGCGGCGAGCGCGCGGTTGAACTCGAGGTACGCGATCACCTCCACGTCGGCAAGGACCGGCGTGTGCAGCCCGGACGTGATCGACGTGATCAGCAGACCGTGGGCGATCCGCCCGCGAAACGACGTGTTCTCCACCACCCACCGCTCGTCGATGTGCAGCGGGCTGAAGTCACCGGAGATGCCCGAGAAGACGACGAGATCGGTCTCGGTGATGGTCCGGCCGTCCGAGATGAACTCCCGTCCGGCCTCGAGCTCGTCCAGATAAACGGTCATCCTCGATTGCCTCCTGTGGCGTTGGTCTGCGGGCGGGCGATCGCATCGGGCGGCGCGCGCCCTTGCAGGACGGCCGCGACCGACTCGCCCGCGCGGCGGTATGGCGCGGTCGCCGACTCGGGCGAGAACCACGCGGCGTGCGGATTGATCAGCGTGCGCGGCCAGCTCAGCTCCGGCTGGTCGCCGGCGGGCGGCTCGGGCACGAGCACGTCGAGC
>DATNKY010000220.1:0-2002 GCA_035603155.1 Solirubrobacteraceae bacterium | reverse complement strand
GGACTGGTCGGCATTACCAGGTACCCGAGTTGATGCTCGAGCCGCACCCAGCGACTCCGGTGCCAATCTTGTGCGGCGGCGAATCCGAGGCGGCGTTGCGCCGAGCCGCCCGACTGTGCGACGGGTGGGTCGGCACGGCGTACGCCTGGGACGACGCGGTTCGTTACGTGCAGAAGTTGACGTCGTTGCGACGCGAATACGGGCGTGATGGCGAGCCGTTCGAGATCATGCTGGCGCTGCTCGAGGTGCCGTCGGCCGATCTCTACCGACGGGCCGAAGACCTCGGCATCACCGCGGTGATGTGCGCGCCGTGGATGGGTGAAGACGTCGGGCCGGACGACCGCGAGGGCTGCCGCGCCGCTATTGAGCGGTTCGCCGAGACCGTCGTCGCGAAGTGCCGCTAGCGGTTAGAACTTGTGCGGGACGTCGTTGACCAGTCCGCCGTCCATGACGAACTCAGCGCCGGTCGCGTACGACGATTCGTCGCTGGCCAGGAACAGCACGAAGGTGGCGACCTCCTCGGAGACGCCGGGCCGGCCGAGCGGAACGGTGACCATGTCGTCGGGGAAATGCTTGGTCATCGGGGTGCGGATGAAGCCCGGGTGGATGGAGTTGACCCGGATGTTCTGCGAGGCGAGTTCGAGCGCGGCGGATTTGGTCAGGCCGCGCACCGCCCACTTGGAAGCGACGTACGGGTGCACCATGACGGCGCCGCGCAGGCCCTCGATCGAGGAGACGTTGATGATGGAGCCGCCGCCTGCGGCCTTCATCGGCTCGACGACGGCCTGGATGCCGTGGAACGTCCCGTTCAGGTTGACGTCGATGACCTTGTTCCACTTGTCCACATTGAACTGTCCGAGCTGGCCGAGCGCCACGATGCCGGCGTTGTTGACCAGCACGTTGAGCTTGCCGAAGTCGTTGACCGCGGTGGACACCGCGGCGTCCCACTCCTCGGGCTGGGTGACGTCGAGGTGGACGTAGCGTGCGGCCTCGCCGATTTCGTCGGCGAGTTTCTTGCCGTCATCGTTGAGGATGTCGCCGATCACGACCTTGGCGCCCTCGCTGACCAGTGCGCGAGCGTGGGCAGCGCCCATCCCCCGAGCGCCGCCGCTGATTAAAGCAACTTTTCCGTCCACGCGTCCCATGCCGCGTCACGCTACCGCAGCGCGTCATGAAATTAGAACTTGTTCCACCAGCCCGACGGCGATCGCGAAGTGGGAAACAATCAGACGATGAGCGCTACGACCCCCCTCGTGACCGCGTGCAGCGGGTTCCTCTTCGCCGTGCTGTGGATGGACCTCATGTTCGATGCTCAGGTCCGCGCGGACCGGCATCCCGGCGGTGTACTGCCTGAGTCGGTGCTGGATTCCATCGCTCGCTACTACCGGCGTGCGGTCACCGAATCCCGACCGATGAGCCACCTCATCGCCGTGGTCATGGTGATCTTGCTGGGCGCGTTGGGGTTCCGGGTGATCCGAGGGCACGACCCGGGCTGGCTGGTGGCAGTGTCGATTCTGCTGGCGGGCGCGCCGATCCTGCTGGCCGCGACGCATACGGTGCCCAATGCCGTTCGACTCGGCGGCCGTTCTGACAGCGCAGGCACCCAAACCGCCCTGGCGCGGTCCATCTGGCGTGATCATCTGGCTTGCGCGGTCTGCATGTTGGCGTTTCTGGTGCTCTGGGTGGTCCACGACGCCGTGTTTTGAACGGTCCGCTCTGAGCGCTCGTGCCCGGGTGGTCACAGCGGTCCGGATCCGTACTAAACTAGAACACGTTCCAGTTCGCCTACGCCGCTGTAAGCAACCAGGTAAGGATCAGGCATGCACACTCCCATCTGCGACGAACTCGGCATCGAGTTTCCGATCTTCGCGTTCACGCACTGCCGCGATGTCGTCGTCGCGGTGAGCAAGGCCGGCGGATTCGGCGTGCTGGGTGCGGTCGGCTTCACTCCCGAGCAGCTCGAGATCGAGCTCAAGTGGATCGATGAGAACATCGGCGACCA
>DATNKY010000019.1:0-5645 GCA_035603155.1 Solirubrobacteraceae bacterium | reverse complement strand
GCGAAAGGGCATCCCGCGGCGAACGAGCAGATCCGCGACGTCGGTCGCGGCAAGCAGCTCGTCACCGGCCGCCTGCGCGAGCCGCTCGCGCCTGAACGTGATCGTGTCGAGCATCCCGTGGGCCGCGTCGAGCGACAGCTCGAGCGTGTCACAGGCATCGAACAGCCGCTCCTTGTCCTCCTGCATGTCCTTGTTGTAGGTGAGCGGCAGGCCGTGCATCACGCCGTGCAGCGCGACCAGGTCTGCGACCACCCGCGGGGCCTTCGCCCGCAGCAGCTCGGCCGCGTCGGGGTTCTTCTTCTGCGGCATGATCGAGGAGCCCGAGGCCCAGGCGTCGGAGACCTCGCAGAAGCCGAACTCCTCGCTGGACCACAGGACGATCTCCGCTCCCAGCCGGGATAAGTGGGTGGCGCAGGTGGCGGCCGCCGCCAGGTAGTCGAGCACGAAGTCCCGGTTCGAGACCGCGTCGATCGAGTTCTCGGCGACCCCCGAGAAGCCGAGCTTCGAGGCCACGGCGCCGCGGTCGGTGTCGAAGTTGACCCCGGCGAGCGCGCCCGCGCCGAGCGGCAGCTTGCCGGTCGCCTTCAGGACCGCCTCGAACCGTTCCCGGTCGCGCACCAGCATCCAGACGTACGCGAGCAGGTGATGGCTCAAGTACACCGGCTGGGCTCGCTGCAGGTGGGTGTAGCCCGGCATCGCCCAGTCGAGATGGCGTTCGGCGAGGTCGACCAGCGTGCGGGCGAGGCGGTCGATCCGCTCGCGCGCCTCGGCGGCGTGCGCCCGGACGAACATCGCCATGTCGGTCGCGACCTGGTCGTTTCGCGAGCGTGCCGTGTGGAGCTTGCCGCCGACCCGGCCGACGATCTCGGTCAGCCGCCGCTCGATCGCCATGTGGATGTCCTCGTCGCCGTCGGCGAACGGGAACGAGCCGTCGGCCAGCTCGCGGCGGACCTGTTCCAGCCCGCGGTGCAGTTCGTCGCGCTCGGCCTCGCTGATGATCCCGCGGGCGGCGAGCATCTCGGCGTGCGCGACCGACTGATCGACGTCGTACGGGCTCAGACGCCAGTCGAACGAGATCGAGTCGTTGAGGCGGCGGAAGGCCGCATCCTGGGGCTCGGCAAAGCGCGACACGTGCGGATTATCGTCAGACGGCGAGACCGAGCACCTCGCGCAGCGTCTGGGACACGCGCGACACCTGGCCCTCGCTCATCGTCGGAAAGAACGGCAGCGCCAGCGATCGAGCGGCGACGTCCTCGCAGACCGGGAACTCCCCCTCCCGGTGTCCGTAGCGCTCGCGGTAGTAGCTCATCAGATGGATCGCCGGCAGGTAAGGCTTGCTCTGGACCCCGCGCTCGCCGAGCGCGCGCACCGTCGCGTCACGGTCAACGCCGCGCGGCAGTTGGACGACGAACACGAACCACCCACGCCGGTTGCCGTCGAGATCCGGGCACGGAAGCGCGAGATCCTCCACATCGGCCAGCGTCTCCCGGTACAGCGAGGCCACCCGGGCACGCCCTTCGAGCAGCTCGTCGAGCCGGTCGAGCTGGCCGAGACCGATCGCGCAGGCGATGTCCGACAGCCGGTAGTTGAAGCCGAGGCGATCGTGATCGAGCCACCCGAGATCCGGCGCGCGGCCCTGATTGCGCTCGGAGTCGATCCGCTCCTTGGTCGCGGGGTCGCCGACCATCACCATCCCCCCCTCCCCGGTCGTCAGCTGTTTGTTGGGGTAGAAGCCGAACACGGCGCAGTGGCCCCGCGCGCCGACCGCGACGCCATCAGCGTGGACCGCCCCGAGCGCCTCGCAGGCGTCCTCGACGATCGGCAGGCCGAGTCCCTCGAATGACGGCAGGTCCGCCGGGTAGCCGAAGATGTGGACCGGGAGCAGCGCCGTCGTGCGATCGGTCACCGCCGCCGCCGCGGCCTCCGGGTCGAGGTTCAGCGTCACCGGGTCGATGTCGGCGAACACCGGCCGGGCGCGCTCGTAGATCACGACGTTGGCGCTCGCGACGAACGAGAACGGGCTCGTGACGACCTCGTCACCATCGCTGACGCCAGCGGCGCGCAGCGCCAGATGAAGTCCGGCCGTTCCGCTCGAGACGGCGCTCGCGTGCGCGGCCCCGAGCCGCCCCGCGAAGGCCCGCTCAAATTGATCACCCAGCGGACCGAGCGACAGCTGCCCGGATCGCATCACCGCGAGCACGCGCTCCTCCTCGTCGCGGCCCAGGACGGGCGATGCGAGCGGGACCACCTCGACGCCGTCGCCGATCACGCGCCCGGAGCGGAGGTGGCCTCGCCCAGCGCCCGCGCGCGCCACCCCGACTGCATGCCGGACTCGAGCGAATCGACCAGCGCCTCCCAGGAGGCCTCGATCACGTTCTCCGAGACGCCGATCGAGCCCCAGACGCGATCGCCGTCTGAGACGTCGAGCAGCACTCGTGTGATCGCGCCCGTGCCCTTGGTCTCGTCGAGGATCCTGACCTTGAAGTTGACGAGCTCGATGTCGCGCAGGTGAGGGTGGATCTCGACCAGCGCCTCGCGCAGAGCCCGGTCGAGCGCATGTACAGGGCCGTTGCCCTCAGCCGTGCGAACGTAGCGCTCGCCGTCGGGGCCGGGCGGGATCCAGATCTTGATCGTCGCTTCGGTCACGACCTTGCCGTCGGCCCGCTTCTCGACGATCGCGCGCCACGACTCGAGCGTGAACAGCGGCTCGTAGTCGCCGGCCTCTTTGCGCAGCAGCAGCTCGAACGAGCCATCGGCAGCCTCGTAGTGGTAGCCGTGATGCTCGCGCTGCTTGACCTCGTCTACGACGCGCGCCGCGCCGGCGTCATCGAGCTCGATGCCGGCCTCGCGGGCACGTGCCTGGACGGTTCCCTTGCCCGAGAGCTCGGAGATCAGCATCTCGCGATGATTGCCGACGATCTCGGGCTCGATGTGCTCGAACGTCGCCGGATCGGCGGCGACGCCGGCGACGTGCATACCGCCCTTGTGCGCGAACGCGTTGCGTCCGACGTACGGCGCGTCGGGATCGGGCGTGAAGTTCAGAAGCTCGGCGACGTAGTTCGCGGTCGGCGTCAGCTCCGCGAGCTGCCCCTCGTCGAGGCACTCGTGGCCGAGCTTGATCTGGAGGTTGGGGATGATCGAGATCAGGTTGGCGTTCCCGCACCGCTCGCCATAGCCGTTGATCGTGCCCTGGACGTGGGTGGCGCCCTGCTGGACGGCGGCGAGCGAGTTGGCCACCGCACACCCCGCGTCGTCGTGGCAGTGGATCCCGACCTGGACTCCCGACCCGGCGAGACTTGCGTTCACCTCGGCCATCGCGGCGCCGATCACATGCGGGAGCGTGCCGCCGTTGGTGTCGCAGCAGACGACCGTCTCAGCGCCGGCCTGCGCCGCGGTCCTCAGGCAGCGAAGCGCGTAGTCGCGATCATCCGCATAGCCGTCGAAGAAGTGCTCGGCGTCGTAGATCACCCGCTTTCCCGCGCCGACGAGGAACTCGATCGACTCCGAGATCATCCTCAGGTTCTCGTCGCGATCGACCTTGACGACCTTCTCGACATGGAGCGTCCACGTCTTGCCTACGAGCGTGCATACCGGCGCGAAACAATCGGCCAGCACCCGCAGGGCCGGATCGGCGTCCGCACGCGTGTCGCGGCGGCGCGTCATCCCGAACGCAGCGACGCGCGCGCCGGCGAACGTCTCTGAGGCGAGCAGGTCGAACAGCTCGAGCTCCTTCGGGTTCGAGCTCGGAAAGCCCGCTTCGATCAGGTCGATCCCGAGCTCGTCGAGCCGGTGGGCGACGCGAAGCTTCTCGCCCGCCGACAGCGACATCCCCTCACCCTGCATGCCATCGCGCAGGGTGGTGTCATACAGCTCGATCCGAGTCATCAGGCCGTTGGCTTCCGGCTAGGACGCAGGATGCGCTGTCGGCACCTCGATCACGTCGAGCCAGTCGGCGTAATGCGGGTCGCGACCGTGCAGCGCGTCATCGTGGACGCGCTGGACATCGAGCGTGACCGGCCCCGGCCGGCCGTCGCCGATCCGGTGATCGTCGATCTCGCGGACGGGGACCAGCTCCGCGGCGGTCCCGGAGAGGAAGACCTCGTCGGCGAGCACCAGCTCAGCCCGCGCGAGGTCGCGCTCGACCACCTCGTAGCCGAGGTCGGACGCGATCGTCAGGATCGCGCTGCGGTTGATGCCGTCGAGGATGCCCGCGAACTGCGGTGGCGTGATGATCTTGCCGTCGCGGACCACGTAGATGTTCTCGCCGCTGCCCTCGCAGACGAAGCCGCGCGAATCGAGCAGGATCGCCTCCTGATAGCCGGCCTTCGAGGCCTCGACCTTCGCCAGCACGCTGTTGAGGTACTGACCGCTGGCCTTCGCGTGCGGGATCAGCGACTCCGATGAGATCCGACGCCAGCTCGACACCTTGGCGCGGACGCCCTCCAGCTTGCCCTCCTCGCCGAGGTAGGAGCCCCACGGCCAGGCGGCGATCGAGACCGCCACGTCGCAGTCGAGCGGGTACAGGCCCATCTGCCCGTAGGCCCGGTAGACGATCGGACGGATGTAGCACTCGCGCAGTTCGTTGGCGGCGATCAGCTCGTGGGTCGCGGTGCGGAGCTCCTCGAGCGTGTAGGGGATCGGCATGTAGTACAGCTCGGCCGAGTTGAACAGCCGCACGAGGTGATCGCGGTGGCGGAAGATCGCGGTCCCGCGCGGCGTCTCGTACGCGCGCTCACCCTCGAACACCCCGGTTCCGTAGTGCAGGCCGTGCGTCAGTACGTGGACCGTTGCGTCCTCCCAGGCGACTAGCTCTCCGTTGTGCCAGATGAGGTCCGCTTGTTCCACGGGTCACTCCTTAGTGGTTTAGGGGGACTGCTAAAGGTGTTGTAGAACTGCCTGGGTGGCCCGTGCGGTGGTCGCGTCGCCCCCCAGGTCCGGCGTGCGCAGCCCTTCGGCGAGCGCACGATCGACGGCCGATTCTACCGCCGAGGCCGCGTCGCCCATGCCAAATCCGTGGCGCAGCATCATCGCCGCCGAGAGGAACATCGCGAGCGGATTGGCCACGCCCTGGCCGGCGATGTCCGGGGCCGATCCGTGGACGGGCTCGAACATGCCCGGCCCCCCTTCCCCGAGCGAGGCGCTCGGGAGCATCCCGAGCGAGCCGGTCAGCATCGCGGCCTCGTCGGAGAGGATGTCTCCGAACATGTTCTCGGTCAGGATCACCTCGAAGTGACGCGGGGCCGCGACGAGGCGCATCGCGGCGTTGTCGACCAGCAGGTGCTCGAGTTCGACGTTGGGGAACTCCGCCGCGTGCACGCCCCGAACCACCTCGCGCCACAGCCGGCTGGTCTCGAGCACGTTGGCCTTGTCGACGCTCGTCACGCGCGAGCGGGCGGCACGGAACGCCACCCGCGAGATGCGCTCGATCTCGGCCCGCGTGTAGACGCACTCGTCGGATGCCGAGTCCTCGGTCCGCGTCTTGGCACCGAAGTAGATCCCCCCGGTCAGCTCGCGGACGACCAGCAGGTCGGTGCCTCCGATTATGTCGGCCTTCAGCGGGCTGGCGTCGTACAGCGCCGGGATCGGCTTGACCGGACGCAGGTTCGCAAACAACCCGAGGCCCTTGCGCAGTCCGAGCAGGCCCT
>DATNKY010000071.1:0-2921 GCA_035603155.1 Solirubrobacteraceae bacterium | reverse complement strand
CGGGACCGCGCCCGATCGGGAACAGGCCATAGCGACCGCGCAGCCGCTCCCCGTGGAAAGTGACCTCGACCTTGTGCTCGTCGAACAGGTGCGTCTCGTAGGTCCCGCGGTCCCAGATCCTCATCGTCCCGGCGCCGTACTCGCCGGCCGGGATCTCGCCCTCGAAATCGAGGTACTCGAGCGGGTGGTCCTCGGTGTGGACCGCGAGGCGATTCTCCGCCGGGTCGGGCGGGATCCCGTTGGGGATCGCCCACGACGCCAGCACGCCATCGTGCTCGAGCCGCAGATCCCAATGCAGTCGCGTGGCGTGGTGCTCCTGGACGACGAACCGCGCTGAATCCGCGCCTGCCGCCGGATCGCGCTCGCCCGCCGGCTCGGCGGTGGTCGTGAAGTCGCGCTTGCGCCGATAGGTGCCGAGCCTGTCCTTGGGCATCTGAGTTGATTGTGCCGATGGCGACGGTCCGAGCGCTTGCAGGGGCTTCTTCAGCAACTTTTACGCGTAGAGGGCATCATTGCGCGCATGGCGCGCGTATTGGTAGTCGACGACGAACCCGCAGTTCGGCGGGCGCTCGAGCGCGCGCTGAGGCTCGAGAACCACGAGGTAAGGATGGCCGCCGACGGCGAGCAGGCGCTCGACGCGCTCGCAGACGAACCGGCCGACGCGGTGATCCTCGACATCCTGATGCCCAGGCTCGACGGCCTCGAGGTCTGCCGCCGGATGCGCAAGGCCGGTGACCGGACCCCGGTGCTGATGCTCACCGCGCGCGACGCGATCGACGATCGCGTCGAGGGACTCGACGTCGGCGCCGACGATTACCTGGTCAAGCCGTTCGCGCTGCGCGAGCTGCAGGCCCGCCTGCGGGCGCTGCTGCGGCGCTCGGGTGAGGGCAACGGCGAGGGCGAGACGCTCCGCTATGCCGATCTGGTGCTCGACCCGGTCGCGCACGAGGTGTACCGGGGCGATCGCCTGGTCGAGCTCTCGCGGACCGAGTTTCTGCTGCTCGAACTGTTCATGCGCCACCCGCGACAGGTGCTGACCCGCTCGACGATCTTCGAGAACGTCTGGGGCTACGACTTCGGCCCGACGTCCAACGCGCTCGGCGTCTACATGGGCTACCTGCGCCGCAAGACCGAGGCCGGCGGTGAACCGCGGCTGCTGCACACGGTCCGCGGAGTCGGCTACGTGCTGCGGGACTGACGTCGGGGGGTTGGCGTGCCGCTGCGCCGCAGAATCGGAGTGATCTCCGCGGCTTCGGTCGCGGTGGCGGTTCTGATCGCGGCGCTCGTCGCTTACTTCGTGGTGCGTGATCAGCTGCGCAGTCAGGTCGACAGCGCGCTGCGTCAGCAGGAAGCGGTGATCGGTGTGTCGCACACGCTGCCGGCCCGGCTGCCGGGAATCCCGGCGAGCGCCGGCGGACCGGCGCAGTACGTCCAGATCCTGTTCGCCAACGGAGGCCCGGAGCCGTATCAGCCTGGCCTGACGATCCCGGTCAGCACTCGGGACCATCAGATTGCGACCACGCAACGCGGCACGTCGCTCACCGACGTGTCCGTTGGCAATGACCATCTCCGTGTGCTGACGTTCCCGGTCCTGGTGGATATCGACAACGTGTCGGTCCCCGCAGCGCTGCAGCTCGCGCGCCCGCTGAACGGAATTGACGGCGTGTTGGCCAACCTGCGCCTCGTGCTCCTGTTCGTCTTCCTCGGTGGGATCGCGCTCGCCGCCGGCCTCGGCCGGCTCGCGGCGCGTCGCGCGCTCGCGCCACTGGCCGAGGTGGCCCAGGCCGCGCAGCACATCGGCGAGACCGACGACCTGTCAAACCGCATCCGGGTCCACGCCGACGACGAGGTCGGCCAGCTCGCGACCCGCTTCAACTCGATGCTCGACCGGCTCGAGGGCTCGCGCGCCGAGCTCGATGAGTCGGTTCGCGCCCAGCGCCAGCTGGTCGCCGACGCCTCGCACGAGCTGCGTACGCCGGTCACGAGCCTGCGGACGAACATCGAGGTGCTGCTGGAGGGCGGTGAGCTCGAGCCCGACGATCGCCGGCGCCTGCTGGCCGACGTCGTCGAGCAGAGCGAGGAGCTGACCGCGCTCGTCACCGATCTGATCGAGCTCGCCCGCGGCGACGAGCCCGGTTACGCGACCGAGGACGTACGTCTCGACGCGATCGCCGCGGAGTCGATCGCTCGCTCGCATCGCAACACGCCGCAGATCCAGATCGAGCCCCACCTCGAGCCGGTCTCGATCGACGGGGTCCCGGCGCGGCTCGAGCGCGCGATCAACAACCTGCTGGACAACGCGTCCCGTCACTCGCCGCCCGGCGGCGTGATCGAGGTGACCGTCGACGGTAACGGCGTCACCGTCCGCGATCACGGCCCGGGAATCGACGAGAGCGATCTCCCGTACGTGTTCGATCGCTTCTTCCGCGGCACGCACGCGCGCGGCAAGCAGGGCAGCGGACTTGGGCTGGCGATCGTACGCCAGGTGACCGAGCAGCACGGAGGCACGGCGACGGCCGCCAACGCGCCCGACGGCGGCGCGGTGTTCACGCTTCACTTGCCGGTCCTCGCCGCGGCCCCGGACAGCGCCGACAGTCCCGCCAACGAGCACGCCCACCTCTGACCCGTCGCGCCGAGCGGGCGGCTCCCTACGGTGCGGGCGGTCGAGCCACCCGAGCCTGCCTGGCGGTGAGGAACTTGCGGCGCAGCAGCCAGAACAGCAAGCCGTAGACCGGCACGACGAACAGGAGCAGCAGGAACCTCTGGCTCGGCGCGCCGAACGCCGCCACGATCGCCGTCTCGGCGCCGAGTGACGGGATCGCCGCGAGCAGCGTCGTGTGCGATCGGTAGCCGGAGAAGTGCTCGCGCCCGCAGATCTCGAGCACGCCGAGCGCGATCACGATGATCACGACGATCAGGAC
>DATNKY010000021.1:0-7548 GCA_035603155.1 Solirubrobacteraceae bacterium | reverse complement strand
CGCCCGCCGGAGTGCGAAGGGGAAGTGCGCTCGAGCTCGGTGGTGATCGAGGCTCGCGGCTGCTGCCAGTGCATATTGCTCGTCGTTGTGGGCGGGAGCGCGAACGGTCGCGACCGCGTAATCGACGGGAGCGCTACGGTCTGCCGCGTGTGGCGTGCGCGGCGGCTTGGACGCATCGGTCACAAACTCGGGCCTGTCCGTAGTGGTCGGTGATGAGGGTTGGGCGATCGGATGCGGAGTTGCTGGCGAGCGGTGACGCCGAGATGTTCGGCGTCTTTATGAGCGGCACCTCGATCCCGTCGTCGCGTTCGTCGGGCTGCGGATGCCGCGGCCGGATCTCGTGTTCGATCTTGTCGCCGAGACGTTCGCGCGGCACTGGAGCACCGCGATCAGTACGACGTCGCGCGTGACCCGGCGGTGGCGTGGCTGTTCGGCATCGCGCGTCATCTGCTAATCAACGCGGCGCGCCGTGGACGCGTCGCCGCCGACAGTCGCGTGCGGCTTGGGATGGCGCGGGTCACGCCCGACGACGAGCAGTTGGCACAGGTCGACGAGCGCTCGCCGGTCGACCTGGCCGCGGCGCTTGCGGAGATGCCGTCTGATCAGCGCGAGGCAGTGGTCCGCCGTGTTGTTCTCGAGCAGGACTATCCGGTGATCGCTGATGAGCTGCGCTGCTCAGAGCAGGTCGCCCGCAAGCGTGTTTCAAGGGGGCTTGCGTTCCTGCGAAGAAACGGGTCCGTGTCCTGGACGGGGCATGGACAGATCAGTTTCGGGACTGAAATTGAGTCAGCGCCCGGCTAACGGCAGGCGCAAGCAGGTATACCACTGCGGATAATCCGACGATCGGCCCGACGTCTGCGAGCGTGTCGATGATGCCGGTGGCCACGATGTCGGGTTTGCTGTTTGCGACCGCTTCGAGGTTTACGTTATCGAGTTGCCGGATGATCTCGTAGATGTGGACGCCAACCAGCGATAGCGCGATGCCAGCCAAGCCGCAGGTCACCCAGAAGGCCAGCGTATCCGCGCTACCTTTGCCGAGTCCAGGAAGCCAGCGTGCCGCGAGCACGACACCGGCGACCAGCGTAACCGCGAAGATGACAATTGGGACCGCCATCCGGGACAGCGGAGCATAGCCACCGGCGCGCTGTGACGAAGGCGACGAGGCACAGCGGCGTTTACGCCCATACGCGCGAGCGTCTCATCGTCGTGTACCACATCGCGTTGCCCTCACCGACGCTGCCGAAGTGCAGTTAGCGGACCGGTGCTACCGGCTTGGGACTTGCGCCCAAAGAGGCGAAGACTCGGATTGTGTATCTCGCTGAAGGTGGGGAGGGCCTGGATGTCTTGGGCTTTCACCATCGCTCGGTGCGCCCCCGAGACCAGCGGCTCAAGCATGTCGTGTTCCTCGCACGCTGGCCCTCGCGGCAGGCAATGCGACGCGCCCGCGACCGGGTGCAGGCTCACCGGACGCGACCGCCAGTCTTGCAAGTGTTTGGGATCTCAACCGATTCCTGCGAGGCCGGGCGGGCTACTTCCGCTACGGCAACTCGACCGTCCAGTTTGACAAGATCATCCGCCACGCGGATCGACGCCTGGCGCTGCTGGTCGCTCACCGCCATGGGCAGCCCTGGCGTTACGGCCGGCAGGTTCTTAACTCCCGGCCTGACTACGGCCTGATCACCCTCAACGGAACCATCGCTGCGCCACGACCCAACCGGCCGTGGCGCCAGGGGCGCTGAATGCCGACGGTGGGGAACGTCGGTGAGCCGTGTGCGGGAGAACCGCATGCACGGATTGATGGGGGCGGGAGGGACCCGGCACCGGTCGGCACCAGCCGCGCGGGGCCGGGCGCCTCTCGCCTACCCGACCAACCTCGAAGCGGTCCCAGGCGCAGATCGCGGTAGTCGGCGGTCGGGTTCCCCGGCGGCGACATTGAAGCCGTCGGATGGCCTATGTCGATCAGACCGATCAACCGCAAGCAGGCCATGTCCGCAAGCGTACGTTTGCTGTAGGACCGCGCACCGTTCGAAGCGGCTCCGAGCGGGGTTAATCGACGGACAGCCCCCACAAAGGAGACAACATGCTTCTCATCCTGGCCGCGGTACTTCTCATCATCGCGATTGCCGGCGGCGTCATCATCCACCCGCTGCTGTTCGCGCTCGCGATCGTCGCGATCGTCGTCTTCTTCCTTGATCGACGCCGCGGGGCGATTCGCTGACGATGCCGCTCCGCGCTCAGCTCCCTGCAAGCCGAGGCCGAGCGTCGCGCGACTAGCTCAGCGTTGCGACGAGACGATGGTGGCGGAGCTCCTCGGGCGGAGAACCGTGCAAGATCCACGTTCGATCCGCCCGTCGGCTGATGCTCCCCTGTCGAGTCAGTGCGCCGATCGCGCTGGTCACTGCAGGGCGATGAGCGCCGACGAGATCCGCCAGCCGCTGGTGCGAGAGCGGCAACGGCACGGCGATGCCCTCGGGCAGAACCCGCCCCCAGCGTTCCGCCAGGTGCCAGAGCGTGAGCAACAGCCGATCGTCGACCCGCTGATGGTGAGCGATCGCCAGCGAGACGGCGAGCGCGTGAGCGCGGCGCGTGCCGCGGTTGAAGAGCTCCAGGCCTAGCTGTGGCCATGGCGTCATCCGCACGACCAAGTGGTGATTCAGTACGGCCAGTCGGGCTGGCTCCAACACGACCCACCCGACCTCCGCCTGTACGTGAGAGCCTTCCTCATCCCAGCTCCATGGCCGGATCACATCACCGGCGCCGAGCAGTTCTACGCAGCGACGTCCCAGCACCTCGACCTCTCGGCTGATCAACCCGTCGACGATCAGAAACCCTCGATGATGGGAGTCGAGCTCCTCGGCCGCCGCAACGTCCCAATCGCCTACAGAGAGGTGCCGTACCCGCGTTCGGGTCTCCCGCCGGGCTCGTTCACGGTCGATCGGCGGCAGTAGATCCTCGAGCTCGGGATCAGCGTCGATGATGCTGATCGAATCCGCGGTGGCGATCAAGCGGTGTGCTCGTCCGAATGAGCAGTATCAAGACACAGTTCCCGGGGCGAGTTCACGTCGTGCCGAGCATATCTCTCTCGGACCATGATGAAGGCGGCCTGGTCTGACGGGACAGGCTCCTCCGCACCGAAGGTGCTCGAGGACGGGCGCGATGGCCAGCAACGCCTGCCGCCACCCGGTTTGACAAGGGCCCGGGTCACGGTCTTGACGCCGACGTCCGCGTCCGGACATCGAATTGATCCGGACGCAATGCGACGCGATAGAACCGGATGCAGCAACCGCGACTTCGGTGCGGCCTCGACGCGCACGCGCGTATCGAGCGCGCTGACAAGGCACGATCGGGGCGAGCTGCGGAGCGCGGACCCGGTGCGCTCGTCGGCCACCCAGGTGGCCGACGCAGACGCTGCCGCACACATGTACAACCGTGTGGAGGAGATCCGTTTGTCGTATATGCATTGCCCGAGCTGCGGACTGAGCGTCCGTGTGCGGGCGCCCTTCCTAACCGTGGATCGCTGTCCGCGATGCCTCGCTCGTCGAGGCGCGGTCGTTTCGATGGTGGTTACACAGCACCGGTCCTGGCCCGCCCCGACGGACGACGCGGCATCAGCCAAATCAAGCACCGAGGACGTGCCGGGTGACGGTGACTGCGAGGCTCGCGCATCTGGTTGATGACCGGCGTCAATGCTGGCACAGGCAGGCGAGTTCGCGACCGAGATGTGACACATTGCGTACGGACGACACAGCGAGTTCTCGTCAGACGTGGGGCGTGAAACGCCCCCGATCATCGGCGCCCGTCCCTCTCGCAACAAGAACTGTCCTGACTCGCTGTTGGTGGGCGGGCCACGGCAGGTGCAGACCGTAGTAGCCGACGCTGGGGGGGGACGGCCGCGCGTCGGCGTATAAGTGACCCACAAGCGCAGCGTGACCGGGTAGCGGTGGTCTTTGACCAGCAGGCGGCCTTTAGCGTTCGGCCGCACGCGTAGCCGTAAGGTCATCTTGCCGGGCGCGACGGCATGCGCGCGGGCGAAGACGAGGAGTTAATTGTCTCGGTGTCGACCCCGGATTGTTCCGGCGACGGCGCGCGCGGTCTGGTCGTGGTTTGGCGAAGTGACCCTCATGCACAGTTTGCCGTGATCATGACTGGGTGATACGAGCATTTACTGCCGTCTCGGCAGCGATCGAAGGGCGGAGCCGGCGACGGGGGAAGTGGTGTTCGAACAGCTCGACGAGGTCGAGTGGCACGTCGCCAGCGTCCGAGACAAGCCCCGGCACCCACCCGTCTTTTTCGCGGGGCGGGGTCCGCGCGCTGACTAACACGGTGCGCTGGCCGGTGGGTCCGAGCTGCACGGCTTGCGGGGTCAGATCCGGCGCCGTAGCTTAGGCATAAGCGCGGTCGGGCATCGCCGGGCTGTCCGAGCGATCCCTGATTGCCTTCTCGTCGATGCACGGTCAAATTAGGGCTGCACGGGTACCTTGCGTTCAATGGACCCGGACCGCCAAGACCAGGAGGACGCCATGGCGAACGACGATCAGGCGCAGGACCCGGTAAAACCGACCGAGCAACGAGGCGGGACCGCGCCGGGCGAGACGGAGGCCCGCGAGAAAGGGCAGTGGGCGGCCACCGCGCACGAGGGCGTGATCCCGGCCGAGCTCGGAGGGTCCGACGCGCCAAGCGAGATCCTGGCGGAGGATCCCGAGCTTGGAAGCTCGGTCCTGGGGAGGACAACTGGCTCTGACGAGCCGGCGACCGAGGACGGCATCGATCCCGGCGGCGGCGATGACGCGGACGCGACCTCCGACGGGGGTCCCAACCTCCCGCCGCCGGGAGTGGAGCCCGACCTAAAGGACGCTGCAGTCCTCCAGGCCCAAAAGAAAGACGTGGAGTCAGGCGCCTAGCGCCGGTGATCGCACGGGACAGGAGAAGTGTTGCACCTGTAATCGCGTGGGCGACAAACACGGCTAAACGACACTTGGTGGACGCGACCGAGCGCTCGTAGCGGGGGTGCAGCGGAGGTCCTACCAACCGCATTGCCAAAACTCTCGGCAGTGATCAACGCCTGTTGAGAAGCTGCTCGCACGCGATCGAGAGGTGCGTTCTAACCCGACGATCGCGTCGAGCCCTCGACGCGCCGAAATCGGCGAAGACGAGGGAGCCGAAGTGCCCCGTGGTCCACGGAAGTGGTCCACAAACGCAAACTAGTAGCTCCGAGGATGACGCTCAGCCAGATCAGCCAAAGCAAAAGCCCCGCAAATGCGAGGCTTTTGGAAGTGGAGCTAGGGGGACTCGAACCCCCGACCTCCTGGGTGCGATCCAGGCGCTCTCCCAACTGAGCTATAGCCCCGAGCGGCGGCACCGAGCCACGCGGTTGCGCCTAGTTTAGCCCCGTACATCGGCGCGGGTCCGGCGGCGGACACCCGGCTCTCTCTGGCAAGCGAGACGGCAAGAACCGGACTGTTAAGGCGAGCGAAGAAACTGCCAACGTGTTCGGTGCCCGGTACGCTGTCAGCTATGGGCATTCTTGATGACGCGATTCGCGAGCACCTTGATCTCAAGCGCCGTCGCGGCGCAGACCCGCTGGAAGTGGAGCGTGACGAACGCGAGGCTCTCGGGCCCGTGAGAAGGGCTCCCGAGGCGCCCCCGAGCGATGACACGGCCGATGATGACCCAGCTTCGCCGTTCGCATATGACCAGGAAAGCGACGAGGACAGCTGGAGCGACGATCCACGCGACGACGGATCGGCCGACACCGGCTCCCGGTCCGGCGAAATCGAGCCCGGCGAGGAGGAGTCGGATGATCCACGCTTCGACGCCGACATCCCCGACTTCGAGCCCGAGCCGCCTCCGACGACAGCCGACCGCGAACCTGAGTCACGGCAGGCGGACCATCTCCGATCCGGTGATGAGACGATCGAGTACGACGTCGACGACGCGCTTGGCTCCGAGCATCACGACCCGGCACCGAGCGGCACCGACGAAGATGTGCTCGAGGAGACGCCGGAGTTCCTTCAGGACACGCCCGACCACGATCGGCTGTGGTTCGAGCAGCGTCCACCGAAGGACTTCGACTTCGACGGGTAGCCGGCCGACCGGCCGCTGAAGGGCTCGCGCAGGGCGGCGGCGTGGTCTTCGCGTACACCCGAATTGCCGCAAACCCGAGTGGGTTTCGCCATTGACGGGGCGCGTATGCTCGTATCAGATACTGCACTTAATTAGTGCTGTTTGATCGAGAAAGGGGCTCCGTCCTTGTTCTTTCGCCAGATTCTCTATGGGGACTTGGGGTGTGCGTCGTACGTCATCGCGTGCGGCGGCAAGGCCGTCGTTGTCGACCCGCGTTGGGACATCGACGTCTACCTCGAGCTGGCGCACAAGCAGCGATTCAAGATCGCCCACGTGGTCGAGACGCACAATCACGCCGACCACGTCTCTGGTCGCCTCCGTCTCGTCGCCGCGACCGGAGCCAGAGCCCACCGCCCCGATCTCGAGCCCGACCCGCGTCCGGACGAGATCGTCGGCGGCGACGTGATCACCATCGGCAAGGTCGAGCTCCGCGCTTTCGCCACGCCCGGGCACCGCCCTGAGCACCTGTCCTACGAGGTGATCGACCACAAGCGCAGCGATTTTCCTTGGATGGTGCTGACCGGCGACACGCTGCTCGTCGGCGACATTGCGCGCCCCGACCTCGCTTACGAGGCAACTGACGGCGCCGAGGCGCTGCACCGGACGCTCGGCCGATTGACCGCGTTCGAAGACCACGTCGAGGTCTGGCCGGCGCACGTCGGCGGCTCGCTCTGCGGCGGCGCCGGTTTGAGCGGCAAGACGAGCTCGACAGTCGGCTTCGAACGACGTGTCAACGCGCTGCTGTCGATGGACCTGACGCAGTTCGTGCGCGAGCTGACGACCACGCTCCCGACGCGACCGCCAAACGTCGACCGGATCGTCGCCCTGAACCGAAGTGCGAAGCTCGAACCACGCCCCGACCTCGAGCCCTTGAGCGGCGACGGGATGCGCCAGCTGCTCATGGGCGGCGCAACCGTACTCGACAGTCGCTCGCCCGAGGAGTTCGACGAGGGTCACCTGGCCGGATCGATCAACCTCCCGATCGATTACGCGGGTGCGGGCACGCGAGCCGGCTGGGCGTTCGAGCCCGATCGGCGGATCGCGATCGTCGCGCGCGATCGCGACCAGGCCCGCGCGATCACGAGCGCACTGCAGGCCGTTGGCCTGTTCGAGATCGACGGGTACCTGGTCGCCGACGGCGATCGCTGGTTCAAGGACGGGCTCCCAGTCGCGCAGTCAGGTTCGTGGGACCTGGACCGGCTTGCCGACGGTCTGCGTGCGGGCACCGTACAGCTGATCGACGTGCGCGAGCTGTTGGAGTGGGTGACCGGCCACGTCCGCGGCTCGCACCACGTGCCGCTGCACCGGCTGCGCGACGTGACCTCGGTACCGCCTCCGGGCGAGGGGCGCACCACGGTCGTCGCGTGCGCGGCGGGCGCCCGGGCGGCGTTTGCCGCGAGCCTGCTGCGCCGTGCCGGACAGGAC
>DATNKY010000145.1:0-2571 GCA_035603155.1 Solirubrobacteraceae bacterium | reverse complement strand
GCCCAGCAGAACGGCGCGTGCCCGCGGACGAGCGCACACGGAAGATCGAGCGGTCCGCGCTTTGAGATCAGCTCGACGAGCGTCGTCCCGGTCGCTCCCTCGTAGTCGGACTCGATCTCGTCGTCGGTCAGGGCGCGAGTCACCGGGATCGGGAACGCGCAAAGATCGGCGTGCGTCGTTCCCAGGAGCGGTATCTCGCGCTGCGCCTGCGCCCACGCCACGCTCCAGGTCGAGTGGGTGTGCACGACCCCGCCGATCTCCTCGAACGCGCGGTATAGGGCCAGGTGCGTCGGCGTGTCGGTCGACGGCCGGCGCTCGCCGCCGACGACGTTGCCGTCGAGATCGACCGTGACCATGTCCTCCTCGGTCATGTCCGCGTAGGCGACGCCGCTCGGCTTGATCACCACGACGCCCTCGCCGCGGTCGATGCCGCTCGCGTTACCCCAGGTGAGCGGCGCGAGGCCGTGCGCGGGGAGCGCGCGGTTGGCTTCGAGCACGTCGGCGATCAGGGATCCGACCGGCACGGCGGCGCTCCGTCAGATCTCCACGTACTCGAGGTCGAGAAGCTCCGCGAGCCGGCGCCACCGGCTCCGGTGATCGCCCAGGTTGGTCACGAAGTGGTGCGGTCCGCCGAGTGACAGCCATTGGTTCATGAACTCCTCCATACCCAGTTCTGGGCGGAAGTGAAAGTAATGCATCTCGACCTTCGGCAATTCGGGGGTGTCGAGCACCTCGCCGTGACCGACGACGAGGCGGTAGTACTCGCCCTCGATCGGGACGAGCGCCGCGGTGGTGGCCACGCCCGGCTCGGCGGAGAACACGGGTGTGGGTGGGTTGTCGAGCCGGCCGATGCCGAGCTCGCGATCGATCAGCTTCACCGGACGGTCGCTCCGGGCGATCTTCCAGTTGCCCTCGCCCATGTGGCTGATCAGCACCGAGTCGAGCTCCCAGTCCATCGCGTACATCTCGCTGAAGTGCGCGTCGCCGATCATCGTCTGGGCGGCGCACATCAACGTCGTCGTGTTGGTGTCTCCCTCGGCGGCGAACCCGTAGCCATCGGCCATCAGGTCAGAGGCGGCCAGCAGCGGCAGCTGGCGGAATCGTCCGTCGCCGCCGATCGAGTCGAAGTGGAACGAGAAGCCCCCGTAGCCCTTGTCCTCGAGCATCCCCCGGATCGCTACTTCGAACCGCGCCGCGTAGGCGTGACGCTCGTGTGGGAGGTCGCTCGCCACCTCGAACACGTCGGCGTGGCGGGCGATGACCGCATCGACCTCCGCGTCGGTGACCGCGTCGATTCGCTTGACCAGCGGGCCCAGGTCCTCGCTCACGATCGCCGGGCCGATCTTGCGCAACAAGGACGGGGCGTCGTAGAGGATGTCGCCCATTCCGTTCATCGGGTATCCGAGCAGGCCGATCCGCGTGCGTCGGAGCTCTGTGATCGCCTGCGCCGCGCGCGCCCAATCCCCGAACGCGCGCTCGAACTCGGCCGACCGCCAATCGCCGGTGATCACCGAGAAAGGGAGGCCTGCCCGGACCAGCGCGTTGGCCTGATCCTGGGCGCCGTGGATGCCCTGGTTGTAAGTGAGGTCGGACATGTCCCACTTCGGGGTGATCGAGCGCTCGGGCTGGATGTTCGCGAGCATCAGCGGCACGCGCGCGTCGAGCAGCGCGCGCACCGTGCGCATCGCCGGACCGTAGGTGAGCATCACGATCGCGATCCCATCGACGTCCGCCGCTTGCAATTCGCGGGCGATCGCCTCGACGTCCTCGCGGTCGCGCGCGGGCCGCGTGAACTGAACGTCCGCGACCGGAGCCAGCTTGTTCGCGACCGCGGCCGCGTATTCGCCCTGGCGCTCGGTGATCCCCGGGATCATGTCGTCGTAGAGCTCCTGCATGATCCCGAGCAGGCCGATTCGCGGTTGGCGGCTCACGCCTCTCTCCTTTCGGTGCGGATGCGCTTGAGGTCGTGGAGGAGTCGCACCTCGGACCGGCCGAGCATGTCGTACAGCCTGCGGTAGATCTCGTACACCCGGTCGTAGGTCTTCTTGGCCTCGAGGTCCGGCTTGTAGGTGCGCACCTTCTTCGGCCGGGTCGCCTCGACGGCGCTGCCGATGTCCTCGTAGACGCCGGCCGCCACGCCGCCGAACAGGGCGGCGCCGCGAGCGGGGATCTCGGCAACGTCGGGCACGTGCACCTCTCGTCCGCTCGTGTCGGCCAGCAACTGCATCATCAGCGGGCTGCGCTCGGCGATCCCGCCGCAGGCGACGATCTGCGACAGCACGAGCCCGTGCTCCTCGAAGTTGTCCATGATGCGCCGGCTGCCGAACGCGATCGACTCGAGCAGCGCGCGGTAGATCTGCTCGCGCGTGGTGTGCAGTCCGAGTCCGAAGATCGCCCCGGTGAGGTCGGCGTCGGCCAGGATCGTCCGGTTGCCGTTCCACCAGTCGAGCGCGAGCAGCCCGGTCTCGCCCGGGCCGATCTCGGCGGCGGCGCGCTCGAATTCCTCGTACGCGCCCGGCTCCATGATCATGTCGTCGACGAACCACGCGAGCATGTCGCCGACCGCCGCCT
>DATNKY010000180.1:0-2659 GCA_035603155.1 Solirubrobacteraceae bacterium | reverse complement strand
GCGAGATGCACGACATCGTGGCCCACAACCTGACGGTGATGATCTCGCTCGCCGATGGCGCCGAATATGCGATGGCCGACTCACCGGAGACCGCGCGGGCGGCGATCGGGCGCGTGTCAGCCACCGGCCGCCAGGCGCTGGTGGAGATGCGCCGCCTGCTGGGCGTGCTCAAGGACGAGGCAGCCGAACGTCCGCTCGAGCCCCAGCCCGGGCTGGAGCGACTCGACGCGTTGGTGGCGCGCGTCACCGCGGCCGGTGTCCCCGTTTCGGTCAACATCGTGGGCGACCCGCGCGAGCTCGCGCCTGGCCTGCAGCTTGCGGTGTTCCGCGTGATCCAGGAGGCGCTCACCAACACGCTGAAGCACGCCGGGCGGCCGGTCACGGCGGATGTCGCGCTGCGCTGCCGTGCTGACGCGGTCGAGCTCGAGGTGCTCGACACAGGTATCGGGCACGCTGGCGCCGATCCGGTCTGCACGGGGCGTGGCTTGCGCGGGATGCGCGAGCGCGCGGCCGCGTACGGCGGAGAGCTCGTGGCAGGCCCACTGGCCGGCGGCGGCTGGCGCGTGCGGCTCACGCTGCCCGACGAGACAGGCGGCGGCGAGCCGCCCGGGCGATCGGCGGTGCGGCTCGGCGAGCTCGTCGCGCATCCCGCGGACGCGGCCGGAGTCGCCGTGCGAGAGGCAGGTCAGACGACGCTGATCCCAACGGCCGGCGCGGGAGCCGGCCCGGCTCGGGGATCGCCGTGACGATCGGTGTGCTGCTGGTCGATGACCAGGAGCTCATGCGGATGGGCTTTCGGATGGTCATCGACAGCCAAAGTGACATGACCGTCGTCGGCGAGGCCGCCGACGGTCGCCAGGCGGTCGCCTGCGCAAAATCCGCGGGTCCCGACGTCGTGCTGATGGACGTCCGCATGCCGGTGCTGGACGGCGTCGAGGCAACTCGGCTGATCGTGGCCGCCGACGACGGCGTCCGAGTGATCATCCTGACCACGTTCGATCTTGACGAGTACGTGTACTCGGGCCTGCGTGCGGGCGCCAGCGGGTTCCTGCTCAAAGACAGCCCCCCGGCAGAGCTGCTCGCGGCGATCCGGACCGTCGCCGCCGGCGACGCGGTGGTCGACCCGCGCGTCACGCGCCGGCTCCTGACGTCGTTCGCGCACCGCCTCCCAGTCGCAGGACGCGTTCCCCCCGAGCACGTGGATCGGCTCAGCTCGCTCACTGATCGCGAGCGCGAGGTCCTCCAACTCGTGGCCGGCGGGCTGTCAAACCCTGAGATCGCCGAGCGGCTTGTCCTGTCCGAGGCCACTGTCAAGACGCACGTGGGCCGGATCCTCGCCAAGCTCGAGCTCCGCGATCGCGTTCAGATTGTCATCTTCGCCTATGAGGCGAGACTGGTCACGCCCACCTCGGGCTGACAAAAGCCTTGACAGGCGGGGCGAGATCTAGGATCGTTGACTGAGCCGGGGGGACAGTGCAGCTGTGCCGCGACTGAACGCCGGCAGCCACCGGACGACGGTGGGGGGCTTGCAGGTCAATCACGGGGGGGCAACGATGACGGTAGACGCGGAGTGGGCGCGCAGAAACCTGGGGATCACTTTCGACGGCGCATCGGCGCAGCAGAGCCACGGACGGGGGCCTGGCGACGATCAAGCGCTGGAGCGTGAGCTGATCGACTTCGACTCCGAGACCGCCGACCTGTCGGCGTTCGCGGCGAAGGCGACGCCCGCTTCGGCGACGTTGTCGAAGTTCGTCGAGATCGAGTGGCCCAGCGGTCTCGCGCCCACCCCCGGGGATCAGCCAACCGGCGAGTCGCTTCCCGAGGCCGACGTTCTGATCGTGACCTGGACGGTCGACGAGGGCCACGCGCTCAGCCGAGTGTTGACGCCGGGCCACGACAGCCACGACGACTGGAAGCCGTACACCAAGAACTTCGACACGATCGCGGCCGAGATGCGGGCGGGGTGTCCGGCTCGTGATTACCATCGGCTCGGCACCTACTGGACGACGGCGATCGGTGGGCAGCGAGTGACGCTGTTCAAGTCCGATTCGCACATGTCCCAGGATGGGCCGAAACTCGCGAACGCCGACGTCTGGCGGCAGATCATCGGTGACACGAAGCCGAAATGGGTGATCACGACCGGTACCGGCGGCGGCATCGGAGCCCAGGCAGAGGTGGGTGACGTGCTCGTCAGCCGGTTCGTGAGCTTCGACTGTCAACGAGAGTTCAAGCGGCTCAACGGTGAGTCGTTCGCGTGTGCACAAAACCCGCGGGAGTCGCAATGGGTGACCGCCAAGCGGCTGTTCAAGTACAACGAGCAGTTCCTCCCGCCGGACAACTCCCGAGCGCCGGAGATCATCACCGCGTCCGCCGCCTCGGAGGGGGTCCTGACGACCGATTTCTTCGGCTTTGACAACACCGACAACACGTACAAGCTGCAGGGCAAGGGTGACCTGTCCGAGATGGGCGACGCGGTGCTCGGGATGGTGTGCCAGGAGCTCGGTGAAACAGCACCCGACTACGTCATGGTCCGCAACGTGTCGGATCCGGAGATCGACTCGACCGGCATGACACTCGAGCAGCAGACCCAACTCGCCGCGGACATCTACAAGGGCTACGGACGGTGGAGCACGGTGTGCAGCGCGATCGTCTGCTGGGC
>DATNKY010000024.1:0-7947 GCA_035603155.1 Solirubrobacteraceae bacterium | reverse complement strand
GCGGCTGGAGCTCCTCAACGCCTTCCGCGACCTGGGTGGTTGAGCCGGTGGCCACGGCACGATCCGCAACCGCGTCGCCCAACGACCTGTGCCGGAAACCGATCGGCACTCGGAAGCCGTCCTGCACATCGCTCAGCGACTCGATCTCTAGACCACCACCACAGCCACTGCCATTCGCACAAACGACCGATCATGTCTGCGCGGCTTAGTGCCTGGCGGTCGGCTTCTCCTTCGCTCCGGCCTCGTCCGATAGCAACACCCCAGACGAGGTGGCTGCCTGGGCGACGGAGCAGAACGCGACAAGGTGAGCAGCGTTAACCGTTTCACCGTCGATGCGATCGGGGGCCCCGGTGCCGAGATCGTCGGTGATCGGGGTGGTTGGGCCGGCGAGGTGCCCGCGGATCTGCCGGTGAGCTCTGCAGAGACCTTGTACGTGTAGGTCGGTGGTATTGGCGCGGGTTCCGGTTGCTCGACATTGCTGGCAAGCGCTGGCCGCCGTGGTGGTCGTCGGCAGCTGCTCGTCGGCGAATGGCGCCTACCCGTGGCGGCGCACGCGCTGCGCTCACTGCGGGCGTGAAACTCGCGGTGAGGGTGTCCGTCTCGCCGGTCAGGGGGCCGCGGCTTTGCAGATCGAGTTTGTCGTGCGGTTGCCCCCTCCCGCGGAGCTGTGGGTCACTGTGATCGTGTTCTGTGTCGCGTTGGCGTAGGCCTCGATCGCGAACTCGGTCTGGTTGAACAGCGGCGTGTTCAGCGGCTGGTAAGGATCGTTCGGGGATGGGTTTGCGAACATACTGGCGAGCAGCCCTGCGGAGGGCATCCCGACCTGCTTGTTGACCGTCGTGAGCGCGGCGGTGTTCGGCTGTCCGAACGTCCAGTCCTCTAGTGCGCCGCTGGCGTTCGTGGGCAGCCGGACGCTTCCGAGGGGTTGGACGCCCGAGAACGGGTTCCATACGACAAAGACGCCGTTATAGAGGGTCGAGCATTGATAGCTGGCTGGGGTCTGGGGAAGCGATCCGGTCCCGGCCCGCAGCCGGTACAGCGAGTAAGCGGTCGGAATCAGGGCCAAATATGACTCGCGGCGGACCGACATCCCCAACGCGTCCGCCGCCGACCTTGCCTCGTCCGGCGTCCATTGCCAGTTCGCGGCGGCGTTCGTCAGGTTGCCGGCATTTTGGGTGGCGATCTGGAGCTTGGTCCAATCTTCGAGCAGGATCTCGCGCTCTTGGTCGAGAGCCTGTGAGTCCAAAGTGAGTTGGGTCGAGAGCGACGCGGCGAAGTTCGCCGCCGTCGTCGACGTAACCGATCCGCTGCTCCCGTCAGAGTTCTGATGAAGCTCTGAGGCGATCCCGAGCGCCCCCGCCAGGAAGTTGATCGCGTTGGATTCGGTGGAGAAACCGGGGATCGTGCTCAGCGCCCATAGCGCGTCGCTTGAGATTCCCAAGGCGTCCAGGCGCGCCGGCCGCGAGTCGTTGCCCGCGACGCTCGAGTTCACGGCGGCCGCGATCGACGCGATCTGGCTCGGCGCCTTTGTCGAGTCGACGACCGACTTGATATTCGCGAACAGGTTGTAGACGCGCGGCAGCGCCGACCACTCCTTATCCAGCTGCGCGACGACGGTGGAGAAGTCGCTCTGAGTAAACGAGCCACAGTCCGTATAGGACGACAGCGTCGCGTAGTACCCGCTTGCCTTGATCGTCGCGTCGTAGCCGGCCCAGCTCCCGGCGTCGTTGGCGTTGCCATAGTCCGATTGGATCGGCATCGGCAGCCCCCCGTTCGGGTCGACGTGCGCGGCGATGCAGCTCTCGACGTTTTGCTCCCCGGTCGTGTAGCTGTCTTCGGGCCAGCCGGTCGTAGGCAGCGAGATGAGCCCCGCCAGCGTCGCCGCGAGCGGTCGGGCCTGGTCCTTGAGGCCGCTCGGGATCGACTCCTCGGGATAGAACTGACTCAGGGCGTCATCGGCGAGCAGGCCGGTGAGCCGGCCACCGCCGTTGTGCTCGGCGCTTGCGAACTGAGCGTCGGGATCCGGATAGATCGAGGCCGCGGGATCGCCCCCCGGGGAGACCTGCGCCCACGCGTCGCTCGTCGATCCGTTGAGCTGATCGAAGTACGATCCGCTCGCTCCGAGCTTCTCCAGATCGGAGGCGACCCCGTCCCACCCCGCAGCGTTCACGCGAGTGACGGCGCCGATCGAACGGACGATCACCAGCGCCGTGCGCTTGCCCGCGTATGACGACAGCAGCGTGTGCATAGTCGCGAGGCCCGTCGCGTCGTCGGTATAGGTCGATTGCGCGAGCATCGTGAGGTCACCGGCCGACAGAATCAGAACATAAAACCCAGAGCTGCCGGCCGCGATCGTCTGCGAGGTGTAGGTCTGCACTCCATACGGACTGCCGGTCTCGTTAGATCCAATCGTGACCACGGCCGGGTCCGCGCCCGGCGGGCCGGTATCGAACGGGACCCGCTCTGTGCTCACGAAAGTGAAACCGGAGTTCTGAAGATTCTCCTGCAGATAGCCGTGCAGGTCGCCCCACGCGCGGGACCTGAGAGACGCGAGACCGTCATTGAGATCCCCTTGACCGACCGGGATCCCCGGGACGCCGATCGCGGAGAAAACGCTGCACGGCTCGCTCTGAAAGCACTCCGTCGCGCCGTTGGTCACCGCCTGCGAGGCGGGCTGGACCCCGATCTGCGCCAGCGCCTTGTTGATCGTCGTGTTTGCAGTGGCGTCGGACGCGTTGTTCGTCCTCGCGGTCGGCTTGGCCACGATCACGAGATCGGTGTTGGGCAGGCCCTTGACCGCGCTCAGCAGATTGGTGGCGCCCGCGTCGTCATTGGTGTAAGAGGTGTTGGACACCTTCGCGAGCGTCGAGCGAGAAAGCACCAGCATCTGCAACGCATCGTCCCGATCCGGCGCCGCGTAGTGGTCGGTCCCGATCGTGACGCCCTGATCCTCGATCGTGTCGACCGGAACACCGAGCGCGCCGGCCGGCGGCGTCGCGGCCAGGGTCGTGGTCGCGCTATCACTCCGCACCCCGCCGACACGCGCACCGCGTCGCGCGCTCACGGTGAGGCGCAACACATACCGCCCGATACGGTCCGGTCGCAGAACCGGATGCGCGCTGGCGACGCGCCGCAGCCGCGCCCGGGACCCGGCCGGCCGCGAGACAATCACCCAGTGGTAGCGCGGCCGCATGCCGGCGGGGAATTTCGTCGCGGTGGCGCTAAAGCGCACCGCCCCGCGGGCATGCGCGCGGCGGGCGCCGCCCGCGCCGGCAACAGGCAGCGAGGCCGGCATGTTGATCGTCACCCGGCGCACCTGATAACGGCCATCCGCCGCATCGAGCGCTCGCACCGAGACGAGGTTGGGCCCTGGATGCAGACCGGCGTCCGCGTTGAGATGCAACGAATGACGACCGCCCGGGCCATGCACCGACCGTCGCCGCCCGTTGTCGATCCGCAGACTCACCCTGTCGCTTGCGCTCGCCGTCGTCACCTTCACGTCCGCGCCGGCACCCGGAACACGATGCGCGGAAACCCCGGAGAAGAGTCCGTTCCCGGGACGGGCAACGACGATATGGCTCTCAGCCCACCATTCTTGCCCACGCCTGCCGAGAGTCTCGACATACAGTATCCGCCGGCCATACCCCAGACCCGGCGTGCGCCCCACGCGAAGCGTCGCGTCCCTCAGCCGGCCGGACGCCCGATACGCGCTCGTGACCCGCGCATTGCCAACCCAGGCGCGAAACGACCTCACGCCAGGCGCGAGCTGCGCGGTCACTCGCACCGTGCCACTGGTCACCACCGCCCCGCCCCGGGGGGTGACGATCCGCGACGCCCACGGCTGGGGCCAGACAAGCGTCGTGGTGATCTTCGTAGCGCTCGCCGTCCCCGCCCCGCCGCCCAGGCCGGCGACCAGCACAAACGCGGACGCAAGCGCCGCACGGTAAATCAGCTGCCGGGATCTCATCATCAGTGCATCACTCCCCCGCGCTCGGCTCAGGTCCCGATCGAGCGGCGCGCCTATCCGACGTGACAGCCCGCGCCCATCATACTGCGGTGTCGCAGGGCAGATTGCTAGGAAGGAGACCGTCGAAGCGGCCGGTTCTGACTGGTCCCATGCGACCGCGCCGACCGCGTCACCGATAGCCGCGAGGCCCTCACGAGACGCGGCCGCCGCGCGACCGCCGCCGCCCAGTTCTCAAGGGCCGCACGCTCGAGCACCAATCCGGCGTTGACACCGACGATCTACTCGCGGACGAGTGAGCGAATGCTCCGCGCCACCCTTCTCGGCCACACGCTAACCCGCAATCCACTCGATCCAGCCGGGTCACCTCGTGGGTTATCGGCAACAGGTGCAAGATGAAGCGACAACCCTCCTGCCACCGATCGCGGAGGCGTGTTCAGGCGATACCAGGTACTCGCTCTAGCCCGGGCCGCCCCGGCGTGGGCTGGTCTGAGAGCCTCGGCGTACCAATCCAGCGATCGGCTGTCTCGCGCTAGGACGCGCGGTGAGGTTCGGGCGTTGTTGGGAGCTGCGCGCCGAGTGTTCTTCGGGTACCAGCTTGCCACTACCGGGCGAGCGTTTCGTCGAGCCAGTCGTACATTCGTTGCTCGAGCAGTGAGCGTCCCATCGGTTGGCAGTGCAGGCCGGCTCCCTCGGCGTTGGTGAATGTGGCGAGTACCTTGGGTCCGGGGAGCGTGTCGTACAGCTTTTGTGATTGTCCGGGCCAGAACTGTTCGCCTTCGGGGTCGGTGATCATGATCGGGGTGTTGATCTGCTTGACGAGGTCGCCGAGGCTGTACTGCTCGGCGGTTTTGAACGTTGCGTAGGCAGACGGCTGGTCGCCGTAGGGCTTGGCGCGCCACGCGAACTCTTGCTGCATCGCCGGCGACATCTCCCGGCTGCCCGCTTCGATCGCGGCGTCAAATCCGGCTTCGTCGTCGGCGTCGAGCAGCGCGACCAGCTCGGTAGGGATGTGGTCCTTCCATGAGGTCGAGACGTCGATCACGCCCGGGTCGGCGATGACGGCCGCCAGGCGGTGCTCAAACGCCGCGGCTCGCGGCACCCAATACCCCGCCTGGCTGGCCCCGTAGAGCACGATCTTCGACGCGTCGACCTCGCGACGATCGCCGAGGAAGTCCACCAAGGGTGTGATCACCTGCTCCCAGTCAGGTCGGAACGGCACGTCGCGGTCAAACAGCATGCTCTGCTGACCGGGGCCGTCGAAGATCACGGTGTTGTAGCCGCGATCCAGGCCGGGCTGACCCAGCCCTGGCCATAGGAACGTCATCGGGCCGTCGCTGCCGTTGTTCAAGATCACGGTCGGGCGCGCGACCCCGTCATCGGTTGGGATGAACAGGTAGCCGGGCAGGTCGCTGTCCTCATACGGGACCGCGATCGGGATCGCGGGCGGATCGAGCAGACCGACGTGCACGTCAAAGCACCGGCGGTGCGCGGCGAACAACTCGGCCAGCTGCGAGTCGGGGTTCTCGGTCCCATCCACGAACACATAGGCGGCGGCGTAGTAGACAGCGGCGCGCAGGTACGCCTGACGCGCGCTGACCGCGTGCCCGGCCTTCAGGCAGGCATCGCCGGTCGACTCAATGCGACCGGCAAGCGTCCGCCATTGCGTGACCCAGCTCGCAGCGTCGCCATCCGTGATGCTGGCGACAGCGGTGAGCATCTCGCCGATGTCCCCGGCCCCGTAATGGATGCCTCCCAACAGTGTTCGCGTCTCAAAGTCAAACGACGGATCTGCGAAGAACTTCTCAAACATCTTGGCCCCCTTAGCGTTAGGTCGCGCGGACGGACCGTCGCAACTCATGGCCACAGGCCAAGACTAGGTGTGTGCGACAGCTGCACCGCGCGACAGTCAGGAATTTCACTGCCGACGTCGGCGACGAAGCGTCAATCGTCGTCTTGGTCGTCATTGCGTTCACGCGGCCTCGCTCAGTTCGCCGGTGCGCTTGACCGCCCAGATGATCAGGATGATCGGGACCACCCAATTGAAGATCGTGTTCCCGCGTCGCGTATCGATCGCTCCCGCGATCACGTGAGAGACCATCATCACCAGAAAAACGCACCCCCACAACAACGTCAACTGACGATTGATCTGCTTAAACCGCGGCGTGGACCAGAACTGCCGTGGCACCGACTCCCGCGCGTACTGCTCAGTAAACGGAACGAACAGCAGCGATGAGAACGCGATCAACGCGAGCAACAACGCCGCGATCGCCCGTGCGTAACGCGCCAACCACGCCGTCACCGAGGGATCGGCAACGAACGCCACGACCGTGAAGCCGACAAACGCGATGACAGCCCCGAGCTCGAGCATCTTTGGTCGTCCCGCGGCCACCGACGGGGCGGCGATGACCACCGAAGCGATCAATGCAATGACCGCCGCGGCCTTCAGCGTGTCGTGCTGGGTGATCAACGAAAACAGAACCCAGGGCACAAACGCCAGCCAGATCCCGCCTCCGGGCCCATGCCGCGTCTCGCGCGCATCATCTGTCACGTTCGATAAGCCTGGTGTAGACACGACGCCCCTTCCACTCAAGTCTCGATTGACACGACCCGGCGAGATCTCGCCGCCGCTTTCGACAACCCATCGTCACCGGCCCGCCAAGCGGAGAGTCGTGCGCGGCCCCCGCGAAGCGCCCCTCAGTCCACGATCAGGCCTCAAAGCATACGCTCCCACCCGCGGGGCCTCACCAGTCTCCTGATCGAACCAGGCGCGCCGACCGGGCTGCTCACCGTTGACTACTTGTCGCCGGCCACGGCGTCCGGTTTCACTGAAATCACCGGTCGCGTCGAAGTTCACGGCGCAGCGATCGCGGCTTCCGCTTCGACCTGGCCGACAACGAGAGCGGCAGCATCACGACCAGACCCGCGTCGGCGACCGTCCAGCAGTTCGCCTTCCGCGACGGGCGACGCTTCCGCTCACGAACAGGCGGCCACGCCGGCGGCAGGCGCGGGGCGCTTGTCGACGCTGCTCCGAGGCTGTGACCGACCGGACCGGCAGCGGCCTTGACAGCGTGGGCGACTATGAGCAGAACCGACGCCGGGCGCGCTTAGCGAGACTCCTCGCGCTCGGATTAGGCGATTGAGGAAGTCAGCCTGACGAGCTCCTCTGCTGCTCGTCGTCCAGAGCGCAAGAGAAGCGGGGAGGTCGTGAGGCGCTCGCATTGCCCAGGGCAGGCGTGTGGGGTGGTGTAGGTGATCCCGAGCAGGATGGTGTGATGTCTCAGCGCGAGTCTGCGGAAGGGTGGATGATCTGCGTATGAGCTCGGACGACGACCGTTGAGCGTTGAGGCCAGCACCCAGCGCAAGCGCGACCTCGCTGCCGCTATGGATCACTACCAGCAGCTGACGGGGGTTGGGACTCCGCGGCCAGAGCTGCTTGCCCTGCAGCAGCGCCGCCTTGTGCAGACAGCGCGCGAGGCTGCCACGCACTCTCCTCTTTACCGCGAGCTTTACGCCGGCTTGGAGCTGTCCGACGACCTCGACGTGCGCACGTTGCCGGTGGTCAGCAAGGCGATGCTGATGGAGCGCTTTGACGAGTGGGTCACCGATCCGTGCCTGCACCTATCAGGGGTGCAGGAGCATCTTGAGCAGCTGTGCGGTGACGAGCTTTACCTCGGCGAGTATCGCTGCATGCCGAGCGGTGGAACGACCGGCCGCAAGGGGATCTTCGTGTACGACCGCGACGAGTGGCGCCAGTGCCTTGCCGCGTTCCTGCGCTGGAGCGAGCTGACCGGCATGCGGCGTGACCCCGGTCGGCGCGTGCGTGCGGCCAGGGTCGGTGCCTCAAGCCCGCTGCACATGACCGCTCGCTTTGGTTTCAGCCTCGATTTTGGCCAATACGCGTGGTGCCACCTCGACGCGCGCGCGCCGCTTGACGATATCGTCGCCGCGCTCAACGCCCATAAGCCGGAGCGGCTGATGGG
>DATNKY010000027.1:0-3421 GCA_035603155.1 Solirubrobacteraceae bacterium | reverse complement strand
GTCCTGTTACGGAGAGCGGCCGGCGCTGGATCACCGCGGGCGCGCCGCGGCCGGCGAGCCAGCTCTCAGCCGACCCGGGCGGCGCCCGACGCGCGTGCCGAGCTCTCAGCCCACCGCGGCGCCGGCCTGCGCGACACCCTGCAGCTCGAGCAGCTCGCCTGGCGGCTCACCCGAGAGCAGCCAGCCGTCGTCAGACGAGCGCACCAGGCCACTGCGAGAGAGCTGGGTCAGCGCGGTCGTGACCGTCGGGCGTCGCGCGGCTACCAGATCTGCGAGCACCGCGTGGGTCAGGTGCAGCGGCACGATCACGCCCTCGCTACGGACCCGTCCCCACCGATCGGCGAGATGCCACAGCAGCATCTGCAATCTCACGTGCACCCGAGCCTGGTGGATGATCGCCATGTTGATCGAGAGGTTGCGCGCGCGCTCGAGCGCTCGCGCGACGAGGGTGCCGGTGACCGGTGGGTACGCAGCCAGGCAGCGGGCCGCGTCGACGTCGAGCATCGCGAACCTCGTCGCGTTCAGCACGCGCCAGCGGGTCGTCTGCGCAAGGGTCGAGTCGCCCTCGTCGACCTGCCACGGTCGCAGCAGGTCTCCCTGGCCAAGCAACTCGGCGCCGAAACGTCCGTCGATGCCGACCTGACGCAGGATCAGACCCTCGAGGACCAGCAGCCCGATCGCCCCCCGCACCTGGTCATCCCACTGCATCGTCCAGCGCCCGCGCGGGATTCGCACGGTGCGGGCCACGCACTCATCGCCGGCCAGCTGCCGATCGGCCGGCTCGAGGCCCTCACCGAGGTCCGGATCCTCGTGCAGGATCTTGCACCTGTTCGCTTGTGTCAGCGCCATCTGGAAACCCCCAGCCGTCCGCTGAGCTCCGATTGACGAAAAACTGTCAGCAACCTGACTACCCCCGTGGCCGGATGCGTACACAAGAGAGGACTCGGACCGATCGCCGCGGACCCGCGTGGCGCGGGTATCGTGTCGGCTCGTGACCGGCCCGCTCCACCCCTTGATGCCGTCAGGCGAGCAGCACGAGATCAGCCACGACGGCCAGCGCGCCGTCATCGTCGAGGTCGGGGGCGGATTGCGAACCTACGAGACCGCGGACGGGCCGCTGCTGGATGGCTACGCGATCGACGAGATGTGCAGCGGAGGCCGCGGGCAGGTGCTGATCCCGTGGCCCAATCGGGTACGCGACGGACGGTTCGAGTTCGCCGGCGCCGGCCACCAGCTGATCCTGACCGAGCCGGAGGCTCACAACGCGATCCACGGACTCGTTCGGTGGGGCAACTGGCAGCTGGCGTCTCGGACTTCTGACCGGGTCGTCGTCGAGCACGTCCTGCACGCCCAGCCCGGCTGGCCGTGGCCGCTGAGCTTTCAGATCGAGTACGCGCTCGGGGATGGGGGTCTGACCGTCACCACGACCGCGACCAACGTCGGTGCCCAGGACTGCCCGTACGGCGCCGGCCAGCATCCGTACCTGACGCTCGGAGGCGAGTCGGTCGACTCGATCGTCCTGCGAGCACCCGGGCGCCGCTATCTCGAGGCCGACGAGCGCGGGATCCCGATCGCAGACCATGACGTCCGCGGGACGAGGTTCGACTACACCGAGCCCCGCGAGCTCGGTCCGGCGGTGCTCGACACCGGTTATTCCGACCTTCAGCGCGACGACGACGGGCTCGCTCGGGTCGTGATCGAGAGTGGACGGCGCGCGACGCTGTGGGTCGACGAGGGCTACGGATACCTGATGGTGTTCACCGGCGACACGCTGGCGCCGGCGAGGCGGCGGCGCGGATTGGCCGTCGAGCCGATGACCTGTGCCCCGAATGCGCTGCAATCGGGAGATGGGCTCGTCGTGCTCGAGCCGGGCGCCAGGCACCGCGCGCGCTGGGGCATCACGCCCGGTTGACATGGGGTCGGTCCCTAAGAGTGAGGTAAGTCACACCTAGGGGGCCCTGCAGGGCGGCGGGAGAGCTGACGATAGGTGCAGCAGGGCGCCGCGACCGAGATCGTACGGCCCACTCCAAATCCGTGCGACGAGCAGTCATCAACCACCCATTCCTCGCGATCGCGATTGCCGTTGTGATCGTCGGTAGCGGCTATCAGGCGCTCGTGGCCGCGTCGGGCGTCGGCGGGAACCTGTTCGAGACGATCGCCGACAAGTACGTCTACACGGCGCTGGAGCTGATCGCCGTGGCGGCCTGCGCCGCGAGGGTCGCGCGGCGACGCGAGGACCGGCTCGCTTGGGGATTGATGACGTTCGGGCTGATCGCGTGGACCGCCGGCGACCTGGTCTGGACCGTGTGGCTCGACGGCCTGCGACACCCGCCGTACCCGTCGATTGCCGACGCGCTCTATCTGGCGATGTATCCGGCGGTGTACGTCGCGATGATGTTGCTGATCCGCGCGCGGCTGCGAAACGCAGGCGCCGCCCAGTGGCTCGACGGCGGGGTCGTGGGTCTGACATGCGCCGGCATCGTCGCGGCGCTCATGTTCGACGCGGTGATCGCCGCCCAGACGCCCCGGACGGCCTCGGAGATCGTCAGCATCGCCTACCCGGTCGGCGACTTCGCACTTCTGATCTTCGTCGCGGTCGCGTATTCCCTCGCCGGCTGGAGGCCGGGCCGGACGTGGCTGGCGCTCGGCACCGGGATCACGCTGATGGCGGCGGCCGACATCATCTCGACCTACGAGATGGCCACGGCTGCGTACGTGCCGGGCTCACTTGTGGACGTCCTGTGGCCGGTCTCGATGTCGCTGCTCGCGCTGGCCGCGTGGATGCCCGCCGATCGACGCCGCCCGGAGCCGATCGACGCTCCGCACACGATCGCGCTGACCCTGATCGCGGCGACGGGCGCGCTCTCGCTGTTGGTAGTGGGAACGGTCGCCCCGATCACGCCGGTGGCGGTCGGGCTCGCGGCGGCCGCGCTGGTGCTCGCGAGCATCCGCGCCGCGCTCACATACCTAGAGAATGCGCGCAATCTGCGCCGCCGGGCGCTCGAGGCGATCACCGACCCCCTGACCGGTCTCGGCAACCGCCGTCACCTGATGGACGATCTCGAGCAGGCGCTGCACCGATCGCGCGCCGAACGTGGGTCGACGCTGGTGTTCCTGGACCTCAACGGGTTCAAGCGCTACAACGACACCTTCGGGCACGCCGCCGGCGACGAGCTGCTCGCGAGGATCGGCGCGCGACTGCGTGCGGCGACCGGCGAGCGGGGCGTCGCCTATCGCCTTGGGGGCGACGAGTTCTGCGTTCTGCTCCAGGGACGGGTGTCGCGTGGCGATCGGCTGATCGCGGCCGCGGCGGAGGCGCTGTTCGAGCGCGGCACCGCCTTTGCCGTCACGTCATCGATCGGGATCGCAGTCCTCCCCGAGGAGGCACCGAGCCCCAGCGCGGCGCTGGCACTCGCCGACG
>DATNKY010000449.1:0-4387 GCA_035603155.1 Solirubrobacteraceae bacterium | reverse complement strand
TGGGCGAGGTAAATCGGCCCTGCTCGTGGCCCGGGTCTGCACACTGTCGACGCAGGCGCTGATCGTCAGTACCGAAGCCGGCGTCGATCGCAGCGGCCTGGACCAAAGAGCTGACGTCTACCGTGGGCGGCGGCCTGGTTCTGGCGAGGCTGTCGAGAGGGTGGGCGGGCGGCTGACCCGGGTCGCTGGACTGGTCTAGGCGGGGTAAATCGGCCCCGGCCTGTGACCTGGGTCGCTGAACGGGTCTGAGCGGGGGTAAATCGGCCCCGGTTGGTGACCCGGGTCGCTGGACTGGTCTGGGCGGGGGTAAATCGGCCCCGGCCTGTGACCTGGGTCGCTGAACGGGTCTGGGCGGGGGTAAATCGACCCCGGTCGGGGACCTGGGTCTCCAGGACCCCGCAGGCGAGGGTGAATCGCCTGCCCGGCTAGGCCGCGAGGCGCATCGCCCCGGCGTTGCCGGCGCCCTTGAGCGCGTGCAGGCCGGCGAGTCCGGACCAGGGCGCGAAGCGCTCGAAGAAGCGCGCCACCTCCTCCTCCGATGCGCGGGCGTACGGATGGCCGTCGCGCAGCCGGCCGACGAGCTTCATGTAGGCGAGATCGCCCGCCGGGAGCTGATCGAGCCGTCCCTGGCCGGTCAACGCGAGCGTCTGGACCGTCCAGCTGCCGATCCCGCTGATCGCGCGCAGTCGCCGCCAGCCACGCTCGTGGTCGGGGTCGAGCAGGTCGACCCGTCCGGTCGCGACCTCGCGCGCCGCCCGGACGAGCGTGAGCGCCCTCGCCGGGGCGAGATCGAACGACGCCAGCAGCGCCGGCGCCTCTCCCGCGAGGACGGTCGCCGAGGGCGAGTCGCGCAGTCCGCTCTCGGGGCAGTGACGTCCGAGCCGGAAGACGAGCCGGCGCTGGATCGCGGCGGCGCGCTCGTACTCGATCAGCTGCTCGCAGACCGTCCACGCGAGCACCTCGAACGGATCGGGGCGGCCGGCGGCCCGCAGCCCCGGGTCAGAGCGCACGGCCGGCCCGATCAGGGGATCGAACCGGAAGCGGTCATAGAAGGCGCGCAGGTCCTGGTCGATCCCGAGCGCCAGGCGCATCCGCTCGATCCCCCACTCGGCGGCGTCGCGCCGCTGCGCCCGCGCCCCGAACAGAACCCGATCGGCTGACAGCTGGGCCACGCGGATCCAGACGGGCTCGTCGCCTGCGTGCAGCAGCCGGTGCAGGACGCCGCCCCTGATCCGCGCGAGCCCGTCGAGCCCGACGCGCCTGGAGAGCCGGTACGGCCATCGGGGTCGGACCTCGATCCTGACCTCGACCGCGCCGTCGAAGCTCAATCGCCCGGCTTTGCGATCAGGTGGACGTCAACCAGGAACGAGCGTGTGCCGGCGATCGTCAGCCCGTTGGCTACGCGCCGGTTGTTCGCACTGGCACGCGCCAGCCGGCGCGCGCTGCGGCGCCGGACCAGGACGATCGTCGCGGCGCCGGCGACGAACCCGGTCGCCGCGGCCGCGGCCGCCTGAACCGCCGGTAGCGCGGTAGGGGTCTTCTGCTCGAGCGTACGGACGTCTGCGAGCACCGGCAGACCGTCGACGACCTCCTCGTCCGCGTCGATCTCGATCTCGCCCGCCTCTTCCATCGACCGCACATGGTGACAGCGCGCGCGGTCGCGTTCAAAGAGGTTGTGAGAAAGTCTGCGCGCGGACCACGCGAGCGGCGGCCGACTGATGAGAAGCCGTAGGATGCGCTAGCTGCAAATGCCGACCTCGATCGACGTCTTCGCCAAGGCTCGCGAGCACGAGCGCCTCGAGCAGCTTCGCCTCGCACGCGAGCTCGACGCGGTCCCGTACTTCCGAGTGCTCGAAGGACCGACGCTGCCCGTCGTGATGATGGAGGGGCAGCGCCGGATCATGCTCGGCTCCAACAACTACCTCGGTCTGACCGGCGACGAACGGGTCCGGCAGGGGGCGCTCGACGCGGTCAACAAGTACGGCACCGGCCTGACCGGCTCGCGCTTTCTCAACGGGACGATCGACCTGCACATCGAACTCGAAGCGGAGCTGACCGACTGGCTCGGGACCGAGGCCGCGCTCGTCTTCACCACAGGGCATCAGGCAAATCTTGGCGCGCTCGGGACGATCCTCGGACCGTCGGACACGGTGATCGCCGACTCTGGCGACCACGCCTCGATCCTCGACGGCTGCATCCTCTCGAAGGCGAAGCTGAGGCCGTTCCGGCACGGTCGTCTCGACCGGCTCGAGCACGCGCTGCAGCGGGCCGCCGACGATCCCGGGGGCGTGCTGGTGGTCGTCGACGGCGTCTTCTCGATGGAGGGCGACGTCGCCCCGCTGCCCGAGATCACCGAGCTGTGCGGGCGCTACGGCGCGCGCCTGATGGTCGACGAGGCACACGCGCTGGGCGTGCTCGGAGCTCGCGGCGCCGGCACGGCGGAGCTGTTCGGCGTCGAGGACCGCGTCGACCTACGGATGGCGACGTTCTCGAAGTCGCTCGCCTCGTGCGGCGGCGTGATCGCCGGTCCGGCCGACGTGGTCGAGTTCCTGCGGATTCAGTCGCGGCCGTTCATGTTCACCGCGGCCGGGGTCCCGGCGGCGATCGGAGCGACGCTCGCGGCGGTCCGGATCTGTCGCTCCGAGGAGGGGCGCTCGCTGTTCGCGCGGGTACTGGGCAACGCGCGCTACCTGCACTCGGGCCTCAGCGAGCTCGGCTTCAAGGTCGTCAAGCCGACGCGGCTCGCCGACGGTACCGAGATCGTCACGCCAGTCGTGCCGGTGGTCGTGGGCGACGACTGGAAGGCCGCGTTCCTGTGGAAGGCGCTGTACGAGGCGGGAGTATTCGTCAACACGGCGCTCCATCCCGCGGTGCCACCCGCCGGCGCATTGCTTCGGACGAGCGTGATGGCGACACACGATCGGGTTACGCTCGACGCCGCGCTCGAGATCTTCGATCGCGTCAAGCGCGAGTTCGAGGCCGAGCACGGCCCGCTGCCGGCCGGCTGACGGCGCCCGCTCCCGCCGCCGGCGAGCGTCGGCGGCGGCCTCGGACTTGTCCACTCCTGCACAAGAGGTTGCAGTCACAAAAAATGCGCTCTATGCGCATGCATCCATGGTGTGACGTTGCTGTGACCCTCGCGTTGTTCTAGGTTCTGAGGTGCTGAAAGGCTGTCGTCAGGCCGGGCAGCAAGTGGCACCGGGAGGGGTGATTTGGCCCCCGGTGGGACTTTTCAGAAATCGGAGCCCTCGGCCCCGCAGAGGAATACGCAGGTCCGGCCGGACTGCGGTGTGTCTGCCATCGCCCCTGCCGGAAAACGTCAACGTCCGCTCTCGGGCGGCCTCAACAGAAGTTAGGGAGTGAGATAGCCACATGACGCAGCCGATCGCCAGGTCGACCTCTGAGCCGCAGCGGCTTGCGGCGCTCGAGCGCGCGAATGAAGTTCGACTCGCCCGCGCGAGCCTGAAGCGCCGTATCGCCCACGGCGAGGTCGCCGCAGCGGATGTGCTCCTCACGTGCCCTCCCGAGGCGAGCAGCTGGCCAATCGGCGAACTGCTCGTCAGCCAGCGGCGCTGGGGGAGCAGTCGATGCCGCAAGTTCCTGGCACGCAACCAGCTGGTCGAGACGAAGCGGATCGGAACGCTGACCGAGCGTCAGCGCCGGGTGCTGGCGTCGTCGCTGACCGTGCCGGTCGGAGTGTCAGTCGCCGCGTCGACCTCCGCCGACTCGGCGCGTGATCGGGAGATGGTGCTCGCAGTTGCCTGACAGCGTCCGGGTCGGTCCCTGACGCAATCCCCGGTGATCCTCCGTGACGTGTCCCGCAAGCCAGCGGGGCACGTCAGGGAGATTAGATCTGAACTCCGATCGGGACCGGGCTGGCGCCGGCGATGAACAAGAACCAGATCGCGAAGATCGTCAACGTCAGGCCGGCGCTGACCACCAGCACGGCCTCGAGCACGGTGTGGCCCGGATCGCTGTGGCCGCGCGCGACGCAGTTGCCCCGGTAGACGTCGCTCAGCTTGGCCAGCACCGAGGCGAGGAACGTGATCGTGATCACGACCCCGGCGAACATCGCGACGAGCGCCGCCCCGAGCGACTCGGTCGCGCCCTGGATCTGAGACCCGACCCACAGCCACAGCAACGGCGTCCCGACCCAGAGGACCAGGCTCCCGATGAACATGATCAGCACCGCCACGATCGCGCCGGTGCCGTTTCTCAGCAGCGCGCGCATTACGATCACACGATAGTCGCGCCCGCGGGTGCGGGAGCGATCAGCGGGTATCGCCGTCCGGTTGGCGGGAGCGACCGATGTGGACGGGATTGTCTGCCAGGAGGGCCGCGGAAGCGAGTCCGCGGCCCGCGGCTAACGGACAGCCGGACGAGAGCT
>DATNKY010000032.1:0-2684 GCA_035603155.1 Solirubrobacteraceae bacterium | reverse complement strand
GTGACCGGGGCCGTTTTGCCCTTGGTATAGCCGGTCCAGCGACCCGGGTTGGTGACCGGGGCCGTTTTGCCCCTGGTGGGCCAGCGGTTCTTGACCGGCCCAGAGGCGGCGGATACTGTATCCAAACGAAGGGAGCGCGGGCGACCCGCGGGTCATCCGTAAGCTCCCGCCCGCTCACCCGATGATCCCGCCGCGTCGCATCCACCACGCTTGATGATCTCGCTGCGTCGGATCCATCATGTCTGTCTCCGTGTCGAGGATCTGGGTGGCGCGACCGACCGGTGGTCGGTGCAGTTCGGGCTCACGCTCCGTGACCGCCGCGACGGCCGCGCATACCTCGCGTGCGATTACGAACCATATTCGCTGGAGCTCGCGGCGGCCGGCGCTCCCGGTCACGACCACACCGGCTGGGAGCTCGCCCGCGGCTTCAGCCTCGACGACGCGGCCTCGCACCTCGATGGTCTGGGCGTGCGGTACGAGCGCGGCGACGGCGCGCTTCACTTCCGTGACCCCGACGACCACGGCGTCGAGCTCCTGCCGTTCACGCCGTCCGACGATCCTCGCCCGCCGATCGCCCGCTCGACGACGACGCTCCCGGGCTTTCATCCCCGCAAGCTCGGGCACGTCAACTTTCTCACCGGGGACCTGCCCCGGATGACGGAGTTCTGTTGCGACGTGCTCGGCATGCGAGTCACCGACCGCCTCGGCGACGAGGGCATCTGGCTGCACATCAACGCCGACCACCACGCGATGGCCCTGGTCGCCAAGGATCAGGCGCACCTGCACCATCTGGCGTTCGAGCTGATCGACTGGGGGGAGCTGCGCGTCGCGCTCGATCATCTGGCGCAGCATGGCCGCTGGCTGGGGTGGGGACCCGTGCGCCACGGCCTCGGGCGCAACCTCGCCGCGTACGTGCGGATCCCGGAGGAGGAGTGCTTCGTCGAGCTGTTCAGTGACATAGAGCAGCTCGAGCCCGATCACGTGCCCCGCGACTGGCCCGATGACCGGCACTCGTCCAACACCTGGGGCACGCTGCCTCCGCGCTCGTACTTCCGGTTCGACGAGGCTGCCGTCAGCGCCGAGCGCGAAGGGCTCGAGGCGCTCGGGTACCCGCTGCCGGCGATCGAGGGCAGCTGATGGCCGATCTCGGAGTCAGCCGCGCCACCGGCGCGCGCACCGGCGAGCAGTTTCTGGATGGCCTGCGGCAGGGCGGGCGCGAGATTTGGCTCGACGGCGAGTTGATCAGCCATCCGCTCGATCATCCGGAACTTGAGGGCGCGGCGAGGTCGATGGCCCGCGTGTTCGACCTCCAGCACGAGCACCCTGGCGAGATGCTCGCCTCCTCGCCCGATGACCCGGATCGCCTCGTGAACGTCACCCACCTGATCCCGCGGACGATCGACGACCTGACCCGCCGTCGCCGTGCGATCGAGCTGGTGGCTGCGCTTTCCGGGGGCACGATGGGGCGCACGCCCGATTACCTCAACGTCACCTTCGCGTGCTTCGCCGGGCGCTCGGAAGTATGGGCACGGCGCGACAACGAGCGCGGCGCCGCGGCGCTGGTCGAGTACCAGAAGTACATGCGCGACCACGACCTGTCGACGACCCATGCGCTGATGAATCCCCAGGTCGACCGCAACAAGCCCGAGGCCGAGCAGGCGATGGGCCAGGTTTCGCTGCACAAGGTCGGCGAGACCTCCGACGCGATCGTCGTGCGCGGCGCGCGGATGCTCGCCACGCTGGCTCCGTTTGCGGACGAGCTTCTGCTGTACCCGGGGTCCGACATACGACCCCAGGACGGGCGCTACGCGCTCTCATTCGCCGTGCCGATTGCGACGCCGGGTTTGCGGTTCATCTGCCGTGACAGCTACTCGCGTCAGCGAGACCACTTCGACTACCCGCTGTCGTCGCGGTTTGACGAGATGGACGCAGTCGTGATCTTCGATGACGTCGAGGTGCCGAAAGAGCGGGTGTTCCTCGACGGCGACACGGTGGGCTACAGCGAGGTGATCACCGACACCGGCTGGCGCGGGCACATCATGCACCAGGCGTTCACACGCGCGTACGTGAAGCTGTGCTTCGCGCTCGGGCTCGGGCACATGATCGCCAACACCACCGGCGTCGTTCGCTTCGACCACATCCAGGAGAAGCTCGGCCAGATCTGGGCGATGAGCGAGCTGGCCCGGTCGGCGCTGGTCGCCGCCGAGGCGGGCGCGCAACTCGACGAGGGGGCGGTCATGTACCCCGACGACCGGCCGTTACTGGCGCTCCGCGGCGAGATGCCCAAATGGCTGCCGCGCTGCAACGAGCTGCTGCAGCTGATCGGCGGCGGGGGCTTCATGACCACCCCGTCGAGGGCCGACGTCGACGGGCCGCTGCGCGATCAGATCGAGACGTACTTCCAGGCCGCGGGGGCCGACGCAGAACGGCGGATTCGCCTGTTTCGCCTGGCGTGGGATTTTCTCGGCTCCGAGCTCGGCGGTCGGGGCGAGCTGTACGAGCGCTTCTATCTGTCTGACTCGTGGCGGATGACGGCGCTCGCGTACAAGATCGCCGACAAGTCCTTTCCGGAGTCGCTGGTGGAGCAGTTCCTGCGCGATTGACCCCGACCGTCCTGATCACCGGAGGCGGCACCGGGATCGGTGCGGCGGTCGCGCGGCGAATGGGCGCCGACGGCTGGAGCG
>DATNKY010000157.1:0-6041 GCA_035603155.1 Solirubrobacteraceae bacterium | reverse complement strand
CGCCCTTGTAGTGCGATGTCGAGATCTTCGAGTCTCCGAGGATCGGCCGCTCGGCCACGAGCTTGCCGTCCTGCGCGCGGACCGCGGTGACCTCCATGGTCACGCCGGCCTGCTTGCGCGCGGCCAGGCCGGCGCCGATCTCAAACCCCAGCAGGCCACCGCCGAACAGGGCGTAGTTGTGGCCGTTGTCGTCGATCACCTTGGCCATCACGTCGATGACGGGCTGCGCGAGGCCCTCGGTGCCCTTGGCGCGAAACACCTTCTTGGCCCCGTAGTTGCCGAGTGTCTGGCACAGCTCGTCGGTGAGGTCGTCGCCTCCGACGACCACCGCGTGACACTCGCCACCGATCTCGGCGGCGCGGGCGGCGCCCTCGGAGACGGCGCCCAGCGAGTTCTTGTTCAGCGTGCCCTCGTAGTGCAGGACGTAGGTCAGCACGTCGGCCATCTAGATCAGCTTCCTTTCGTCCAGCCAGGCGACGATCTTCTCGACCGTGTCGTCGGTGTCCTCGTCCTCGATGATCTGCCCGGCCGCCTTGGCCGGCGGGTCGTGGAAGTCCCCGCACTGCACGCGCGAGCCCTCCCCACCGACCAGTGAGACGTCGATTCCAACGTCGGAGGTGGTTACGCCTTCGAGCGGCTTCTTCTTGGCGCCCATGATCGCCTTGAGCGACGGGTAGCGCGGCTCGTTGATGGCGTCACCCACCGAGATGACGGCCGGCAGCGTCACCTCGACGGTGTCGTAGCCGTACTCGGCCTGGCGCTCGCAGCGCAGCGCGCCATCCTCGATGTCCATCTTGATGACCTGCGTCAGCGACGGCATCTTCAGGTGGTCGGCGACGACCGCGCCGATCGTGTAGCACTCGCCGTCGTCGGACTGCTGGCCGAGCAGCACCAGATCTGGGTGTTCGTTCTCGAGCGCCTTCGCCAGCGCGTAGCCGGTCGCGGCCACGTCGGAGCCCGCGAGCGCGTCATCGCAGAGATGGATCGAGCGGTCGGCACCGAGCGACACGGCCTTGTGCAGCGCGCGCACCGCGGTCTCGGGCCCCATCGTCACGGCGACGATCTCGTCGACCTCGGCAACGCCGCCCTCGCGGATCTGCATCGCGGCCTCGATCGCGTGCGTGTCATAGGGGTTGAGGTTCCGCTCGCCGGAGCGGTCCATGCGCCCCGTCGAGGGGTTGATCCGCTTCACGACCGCGGCGTCCGGAACCTCTTTGACCAGGACGCAAATCTTCAAGTGTGGCCTCCTATCGGGGTGTCCTGCGCGAGGCGTCCGACCCCGCTTGCTGGGCTGCTACCACTCATCCAGTGGGCAAGATCATACCTCGTTGACTGACGAGTCAATCGGTCGCCGCGGGGACGGGAACGATCGTGTACCAAGACCGTCGGCGCGGCGATCGCCGAGTGCCGAAGGCGAGATCCGACGGCGTTGCTGCCGCTCACGGCCTCAGGCCCGGACAGCGCCGCGAATGAAGTCGATCGCCTGCTGCGTCGGCGCGCCCGGCGTGAACACCTCCGCGACCCCGAGGGCCTTGAGCTCCTCGATGTCATCGGCGGGAATCGTGCCCCCGACCGTCACCACGACATCGTCGACCCCCTGTTCGGCGAGCAGCTCCATGATCCGCGGCACGAGCGTCATGTGCGCGCCCGACAGGATCGACAGACCGACCGCGTCGGCATCCTCCTGAATCACGGTCTCGACGATCTGCTCGGGTGTCTGGTGCAAGCCGGTGTAGATCACCTCCATGCCCGCGTCGCGCAGCGCCCGCGCGATGATCTTGGCGCCGCGATCGTGCCCGTCCAGCCCGGGCTTGGCGACCACGACACGGATCTTCTTCTCTGAGGTGGACATCGGATCAGCGCCGCTGCCGGTTTCAGGCAACGGCGGGCGCCGGAATTGTAGTCCCGGCGCCCTTCACGCTGTCTTTGGCGGTAGTCCGACCGCGCGCTACTTGACCACGACCGTCATCTTCATGAACGGGTGGACCGTGCAGAAGAGGTGATAGGTGCCCGGCTTGCTGAACACGTGGTTGAAGGAACCGCGCACCTGCGTCTTGGAGTGGAACTTCGACGGTCCGCTCTTGACGGTGACGTTGTGGCGCAGAACCCCGGCCCACTGCCAGGTGACCTTCGTGCCTTTCGAGACAGTCAGCGACTTGGGGGCGTACAGGTCATCTTTGACCTTGACCGACTTCCCGGAGGCGCCGAACGCCGAGACCGCAGAGAAGGCGAGCAGCGCTGTGGTAAGGGCGAGCAGCGCAAGAAGGCGCCGCTCGCGCAGGATGGGCTTGAGCATTGGCCGCAGTCTAAGAGGAGCCCGGCCGGCGATGCGCCAGTCGCGACCGAATCGGGCCCGAACGCGCGCGCCCGACGAGCGCGACGCTCCCGACGCCGCCCGCGGTCGCCGCTACGGTCACCACCGCCGCCATCCGCACCCGCCGCCGCAGGCGATCGAAGCGCAGAACCTGCCACTGCTGCTGGCGCGCGATCCGCGCCAGCCTGGGGTCGGGGTTGACCGCCACCGGGTGGCCGACGGCGCGGAGCATCGGCAGATCGGACTCCGAGTCCGAGTACGCGTACGAGGCCGACAGGTCGATGCCCTCGCGCTCGGCGAGCTCCTCGATCGCTCGCGCCTTGCCGGCTCCGTAGATGAACAGCCCCGCCGGTTTGCCGGTGTAGACGCCGTCGACGACCTCCGAGATCTGGGAACCGATCGCGCCGTCGAACGCCATCACGCGGGCGAGGATGTCGGCGAGATCTCGCGAGGCGGCGGTGACGATGAAAGCGCGCCGCCCGGCGTCCTGGTGCTCGTGCGCTAGGGCCAGCATTTTGGGATACACGCGCGGCAGGATCCCGGCGAGCACATCGGCGCCGAGGCGCTCGAGCTCGGTTACGCGGGTGCCCGCGAGCGAGCTCGCGATCCGCTCGCGCAGCGCCAGCGAGTCCTCGTCGGACGCGCCGCGAATCCGGAACTGGACGTTCGCGATCGCGTCCGACAGCAACTGCCGGCGCCCGAGCAGCTTTGCCCGGTAGGCGGCACGAGCGAACTGGAACGCCGACGAGCCCTCGATCAGCGTCTTGTCGAGGTCAAAGAAGGCTGCAGCCGGCCGGCCGTCACCCGCCATTGACCTCGACGATCACCGCGTCGCCCTGCCCTCCACCGGAGCAGATCGCGGCGCAGCCGAGGCCGCCGCCACGCCGGCGCAGCTCGTACACGAGCGTGCCGAGGATCCGCGCGCCCGAGGCACCGATCGGATGTCCGAGCGCGACCGCGCCGCCGTTGACGTTGACCTTGTCCTCGTCGATGCCGAGCATCCGCATCGAGTTGAGCGTCACCGACGCGAACGCCTCGTTGATCTCCCACAGGTCGATCTGGTCGGCCGACAGCCCGGCCTTGTCGAGCGCCTTCAGGGCGGCGTTCGCGGGCGTGCGAGCCAGGTAGGCGAAGTCGTCGGCGACGGCGGCCTGGGCGATGATCGTCGCCAGCGCGCGCTTGCCGTTGGCCTTCGCCCACTCGTCGCTGGAGACCACCAGGGCACCACCGCCGTCGTTGACCCCGGGCGAATTGCCGGCCGTGTGCGAGCCGTCCTTGAGGAAGATCGGCGGCAGTTTGGCGAGCGTCTCGAGGGTCGTGTCGCGGCGCGGCGCCTCGTCGATCTCGACCACCGTGTCGCCCTTGCGGCCCTTGATCGTGACCGGCACGATCTCCTCGGGCAGCCGCCCCTCGTCGGTCGCCCTGATCGCCAGCTCGTGCGAGCGCAGCGCCCAGCGGTCCATATCGGCGCGCGTCATCTCGAGCTCGGCGGCGACCTCGCTCGCCTCCTGGGCCATGTGCTTGCCGGAGAACGGGTTCGTCAGGCCGTCGCTGATCATCTCGTCGATCGCCTTTCCGTCGCCCATCCGGAAGCCGAACCGCGCCTCCTTGAGCAGGTACGGCGCCTTCGACATCGACTCCATGCCGCCGCCGACGCCGACCTCGAGGTCGCCGGCGCGGATCGCCTGGTCGAGCAGCCCGGTGGCGCGGATCCCCGACGCGCAGACCTTGTTGATCGTCTCCGACGAGATCTCCTTCGGGATCCCGGCCTTGACCTGTGCCTGGCGCGACGGGATCTGGCCCTGGCCGGCCTGGAGCACCTGGCCCATGATCACGTGCTGGACCTGATCAGGATCGACCTCGGCCCGCTCCAGCGCGGCGCGAATTGCGGTCGCGCCGAGCTCGGTGGCGTCTACGGAAGCGAGCCCGCCGCCGAGCTTGCCGATCGGCGTACGGGCTGCCGAGAGAATTACTGTCTTGGGCATCGGGTGCTCCTTGGGGAGTCGCTGGGGCTTTCAATCCTACGTCCTACCCGCGTATTGCTCCGGCCCGCCGTTGATAAGGTGCGGCGCCGTGAACGTCCACGCGAGCACCGACAGTCCGCTCGCCACCGGGGCGGACACAATCGTTGTCGGCGTGTTCGAGGACGAGGGCGTTGCTCATGATCTGCCCTCAGGGCAGCTCGAGGCTCTGCTCGATTCCGGCGAGGCCGGCCGTGCCTTCAAGCGCCTGGCGCTGACGCACCACGACGGCCGCCGCGTGATCTTGATCGGGCTCGGCGCGCGCCCGGAGTTCGACGCAGAACGGGCCCGCGAGGCGGCCGCCATCGCTCACAAGCGCGCCCGCCAGTGCCGCACGACGACCTTGTGCTGGGAGATCCCCCACCACGTCGGCGACGAGATCGTCGAGGGCGTCGTCACGGGGACGGTGCTGGCCGATTACAGGTTCACGCGCTACAAGCCGGCGCCGGCCGACGAGCACCCGCTCGAGCGCCTGATCGTCAGCGCCCACGATGACATCTCGGCCCCGGCGGTCCGCGCCGCGGTGCTCGCCGCCGCCCAGAACCGCGCCCGTGATCTCGGCAACACGCCGGCCAACGACCTGACACCGACCGCGCTGGCCGATTACGCGACCGAGCTCGCGGACCGCCACGAGGCGCTCCGCGTGACGGTCTTCGACGGCGATCAGATCCGCGAGCGTGGGATGGGCGCGTTCGCGGCGGTCGCGCAGGGGTCCGATCAGGACCCACGGATGATCGAGCTCGTCTACGAGCCGGGTACTACCGACACGCCGCGGCTGGCGCTGATCGGCAAGGCGATGACCTTCGACAGCGGCGGCCTGGCGATCAAGCCGGCCAACTCGATGATCGACATGAAGTTCGACATGTGCGGCGGCGCGGCCGTGATCGAGGCGATCGCCGCTCTGGCCGAGCTCGAGGCTCCGGTGCGCGTGCTGGGCGTCGTCGGAGCTACCGAGAACATGATCAACGGCGGCGCAGTTCGGCCTGGCGACATCATCACCACGCTCGATGGCACGACCGTCGAGGTCGCCAACCCCGACGCCGAGGGCCGCATGGTGTTGGCCGACTGCATCACCCATGCCCGGCGCGAGGGATGCGACGCGATCGTCGACATCGCCACCCTGACCGGAGGCGTGACCGCCGCGCTCGCGGCCGTGTACGCGGGCGTGTTCTCCAATGACGAAGCGCTGAGCGAGCAACTGCGCGAAAGCGCACAGCGTGCCGGCGAGCCGGTCTGGCGGCTTCCGCTGCACCCGGAGTTCGCCGAGATGACCAAGGGCAAGTACGCACAGCTCACCAACCGACCGGAGCCTCGCGCGGGGCTCGCGAGCTCGGCCGCCGAGTTCCTGCACCATTTCGCCGGCGACGTCCCGTGGGCGCATCTCGACATCGCGGGCGTAGCCTCGGATCGCCGCAAGCCTTATTTCGACAAGGGGGCGACCGGATTCGGGGTCCGGCTGCTGGTCGAGCTCGGCCGGCGCCTGGCTTCGGACAGCGGCGCCTGAATACGGGGCCGACGTTGAAAAGGACCGTGCTCGTTTGCGCGATCGTCGCGGCGACGCTCGCGAGCGGTGAGACCGTGGCGCTCGGAGCGGGCGCGGCGCACTCGGCCGCGCCGGCCAGAGCCCGGCTGGAGGGCAACTACATCCTCAGAGGGCGGATCACGGTCGCGACCGACGTGCGCGGTGAGCACGTCGGCGAGCGCGT
>DATNKY010000036.1:0-8520 GCA_035603155.1 Solirubrobacteraceae bacterium | reverse complement strand
GAAGGCGCCGGCGCCAGCGCCGAGCCCGACGTGGCGCAGCTCGCGCTCGAGACGGCCCTCGTCGACCTCCGCCCGCGCCTCGTCGTCGAGCGCGGCAGCGTGCAGCGTGTCCGCGACCCGGTCGACCACGGTGGAGCTCAGCCCTTCGCCCTCGGAGGTCAGCAGACCCCGCGCCGCTTCGATCAGGGCGTCGACCGCGGCCCGCTCTTCGGCGGCCGCGTCGCGCAACGACTGAGCGTCCTGGCGCCCGGCCATCACCTCCGCCTGGACGTCGCGCAATGCGTCGCCCGCGGCGAACAGCGCGTCGACGGCGCGCCGCTGCGTTCGAACGAGCTGATTGACCGCCCACGCGGCGACCGACGGCTTGCGCAACGCCCCCACCTCGGCTGCCTGCTCGCGCTGCCCGTCGGCCCGCAGCGCCTTGACGAGTGCGCTGCGCTCCGCGATGAAGCGGTCAAGCGGAAGTCCGTAGAGCTGATCTGGGTCCATCGCCGACCCATGTTGACGGCTGATCGGCTGCGGCGCGAGCGCCGATAGGCTTGCGTTCGTGTCCGAACTCAAGCCCGGAATCGAGGCCTCGGAGGAGTTCGAGGTGACCGGTCGCCTGCTGACCGATGTCGGCGGGACGCTGGGCGCGTCGGTTCTATCGACTCCCGCGATGATCGCGATGATGGAGCGGGCCTCGATGAGGCTCGTCTACCCGCTGCTCGACGGGGGTCAGGCGACGGTCGGATTCGAGGTCTGCGTCCGTCACGTGGGCGCCGCGCCCGAGGGGGCCAGGTGTATCGCGAACTCGCGTCTGGACGAGATCATCGACGGCCGCAAGTTGCGCTTCGCGGTCCGGGTCACTACCGACGACGGGCGGACGATCGGGCTCGGCACGCACGAGCGGCGCGTGGTCGCAGTGATCGGCCCCGTGTCCGGCTGATGCGCGCCTCCGGCTGATGCGCGCCTCGCGCTACTTCGCAGCGGTCGACTCCCACACCGAGGGGATGCCGACGCGGGTGGTCACCGCTGGATTGGCGCCGATCCCCGGCGAGACGATGCAGGAGCGCCGGGTGTACTTCGAACGCAACCTGGACGACCTGCGGCTGATGCTGATGCGCGAGCCTCGTGGTCACTCCGCGATGTCGGGCGCGTTCCTGCAGCCGGCCACGCGCCACGACGCCGATTGGGGCGTGCTGTTCATCGAGGTGTCGGGATGCCTGCCGATGTGCGGGCACGGCGCGATCGGCGTCACGACCGTGCTCGTCGAGTGCGGTCTGGTGACCGTCACCGAGCCCCAGACGACGGTCGTTCTCGACACTCCCGCGGGGCTCGTCGAGGCGCGCGTCGACGTCGTCGACGGCCACGCCGAACGGGTGACGCTGCGCAACGTGCCCGCGTTCGTGGTCGATCTCGACGCGACCGTCGACGTCGATCGGCTCGGCAGCGTGACCTACGACATGGCCTTCGGAGGCAACTTCTACGCGCTCGTGCGGGCGGCATCGGTCGGTCTGGAGCCGACGCCCGCTCGCGCCGATGAGTTGATCTCGTCCGGCCTGCGGATCATCGACGCGATCGCAGCGACCGCACCGCCGGTGCACCCGCTCGATCCGGCGATCCGCGGCTGCAAGCATGTCGTGTTCTACGCCGACGGAGAGAACGGGGCGCACGCGCGCAACGCGACGGCGATTCACCCCGGCTGGCTTGATCGGTCTCCGTGCGGGACCGGCACATCGGCACGGATGGCGCAGCTGCATGCGCGCGGCGGGCTCGAACTCGGCCAGGACTTCACCAACGATTCGGTGATCGGAAGTCGGTTCGTCGGCAAGCTCGTGGAGGAGGTGACCGTCGCCGACAGGCCGGCGGTCGTGCCCGAGATCAGCGGCCGCGCGTGGATCACCGGCATGGGGCAGTACCTGCTCGACCCGACCGACCCGTTCCCGACCGGATTCGCGCTTTGAGCTCGTCGGCGGTCGTCGTCGGCGGCGGCGCCGTCGGTCTGTGCGTCGCCGAGGCGCTTGCGACGCGTGGCGTGTCGGTGACGGTGATCGAGCGTGACCGGTGCGGGCGCGCGGCCTCGGCCGGCAATGCGGGCTGGGTGACGAAATCGCTCTCCGCCCCGGTGCCGGCTCCGGGCGTAGTCCGTCAGTCGTTGCACTGGCTCGTCGACCCGTCGGGACCGCTGTGGATCCGGCCGACGCTGTCGCCGCCGATGCTCGCCTGGATCGCGACCTTCCTGCGCTGCTGCCCGCGGCGTGTGTACCTGCGCGGACTGGCGGCGCTGCAGGAGATCGCGGGCCGCGCGCCGGCAACCTTCGATCGGCTCGCCGACCGCGGCGCCGAGTTCGAGCTGCATTCGCAGCGACTCCTGTTTCCGGCGTTCTCCGAACACGAGCTTGGGCAGCTGACGTCGATCGCCGACGAACTCGTGGAGGTCGGGTCCGGCGCGTCACTGCAACGGCTGACGGGGGGGGAGCTGCTCGAACTCGAAGGCGCGATCAGTGAGCGCACGATCGGCGGAATGGTGGGCAGTGAGGACCGCCGCGTCAGGCCCGAGTCGTTCACGGCCGGGGTGCGGGCACGCGTCGAGGCGCTCGGTGGGTCGGTCGTCGAGCAGACGCCCGTGGTCTCGCTGCGGCGCAGCCGGACCGGATGGATCGTGACCGGCCCGACGCGCGAGTGGCACGCCGACACGCTCGTCGTCGCCGCCGGCGTGGCGACCCAGGAACTCGTGCGACCGTTCGGCGTCCGGTTGCCGATCGCAACCGCCAAGGGCTACAGCCGCACGTTCGTGCAGGCCCCCTCGGGCCCGTCACGTTCGATCTATCTCGAGGAGCCGAAGGTCGCCGTCAGCGTCTACGACGGCGGCGTCCGAGTGTCGGGGACGCTCGAGCTCGGCTCCCGCGAGCTCTCCCTCTCCCAGCGGCGGCTGCGCGCGATCACGGCGGCGGCGTCCACGGCACTGCCAGGCTGGGAGATGCCGGCGGACCCGGCCGACTGGGCCGGGATGCGGCCGCTGTCACCCGATGGCCTGCCGTATATCGGTCCGGTACCCGGGCTCGACGGCTTCCACGTTGCGGCGGCGCACGCGATGCTCGGCGTGACGCTCGCCCCGATCACCGGCGAGCTGCTCGGCGACCTGATCGCGTACGACAAGCGAGACCCCCTGCTGGATGCGTTCGACCCCGGGCGCCGGATCGGGCGCCCCAGGGCCAGGAGCCCGGCTCAGCCCTCCGGCGCCTGAGAAGCGTCCGCCGCTCGTGCCTGCGGCCGCACCGGCTCGCCATCGGCCGCGGGCTCAGGCAGTGGCGGCGCGGTGTCGGCGGCATGTACGGCCGGCACCGGCGCGGCACCGACCACGTGCCCGGGTAGCCCCGGGGACCCGGCGACCGCATCGGCGATCCATCGCCGCCGGCTCGAGATCCGCGCCCAGCGCGCCTGCGCGCGAGCCATCTTGCGGCTGTCCGGTTGATAGCGCCGCCGCGCCCAGCGCGAGCTCGGAGACGCCAGGCGCACGGCGCCGACGAGCGAGATCGGCGGTAGGAACAGGCCGATCAGCCCGATCAGCGGCTTGCCCTTGAAGATCGCGAGCAGGCTCAGGAGCACCGCGATCACGACCGCGACCGCGACCGTACCGATCGAGGATCCGTTGTTGGGCAGGTCAAACGGCGACAGTCCGAGGACGACTAACCCGCCGATCAGCGCGGCGATCACCACCGCGTCGAACGACGACCGCCCCTCCTCGGCCCAGTAGACATCGCGCAGGTAGATCCACAGCGCGAACTCGTCGAGCGTGAAGCCGGCGCCGACGCCGAACATCGCGGCGAGGATCTCGTTCCAGGGGCTGATTGGCGCCGTCGCGAACTCGACGAAGCCCGCGAACAGGATCAGCACGATCCCCCACACGAGATGGTGGAGATGGAGACCTCCCTCGGTGGTCACGCTTCCTGGCCACCACGGCACCTTCGGGCTGCGCATCAACCGGGCGCTGGTGCGAATGAACAGGAACGAGATCAGGAACGACGCCAGCAGCACGAACCCCGCGCGCTGGCTGCGAACGTCGAGAAAGTGTGCCGGCAACTCGAAGTTGATCGTGATCGCGCCCATCACCGAACCCACAGCGTAGATCGAGTCAGACCCCGTCGAGTGTAGGTTCCCCCGCCCGCTCGGCCTCCTTAGCCGGTGAGCAGGTTGAAGCCGTGGTTCCAGGCACCCCTCATGCCGCCGATCTTCACCCAATCCCGGCACCTAAGACGGCGTACCGCCAGCGATCGCCCTAACATCGCGCTCTCCGTGGACCAGAACGACGAGCGCCTCGACGACGGCGGTGCCTCCGCGCCGGCCCTGCGCGCTTCCGACCGCGACCGGGAGCGCACGCTCGACGTGCTCTCGATCGCCGCCAGCGACGGCCGGCTGACGCTCGAGGAGTACTCGGCGCGCGCGGACCGCGCTTTCGGCGCGCGGCTTGTGAGCGATCTCGCCGCGCTCACCGCGGACCTGCAACCACCGTCGAAGCTGCCGGATAAGGGGCCCGAGGAGCTGACGGCGATCCTCAGCAACGAGTCGCGCAAGGGCCGATGGACCGTGCCGAGTCACCTGTCGGCGCGCTCGGTGTTGGGCGACTGCCACATCGAGCTCCAAGACGCGGTTCTCACGTCTCACGTGACGACAATCGAGGCGCGCGCGACGCTCGGCGCGGTGACGATCTTCGTGCCTGATGGCGTCGAGGTCCGGCTCTCGGGCAAGGCGATCCTCGGAGCCAAGTCCTCTCAGATCACGAAGGCGGCGCTTCCCGGCGCGCCGGTCATCGACGTCCGAGCCACCGCCATCCTCGGCAATGTGACCGTTCGGGCACCGACGCTTGCTCACCGGGTACGCGGCGCGCTGAGCGGTGGAGACGGTTAGCCCGGGCTAGCCCTCGTTGGCCATCAGGCCCCAGTCGGGCTCGCCGAGGTCCAGCCTGGCGAGCAGCTGGCGCAACGTCGACCGCTGCGAGGTGTCGAGCTGGTCGAGGATCTCGTCCTCGACTGCTTCCAACGCCCGGTCCACTTCACAGAGCGCCAGCTTGCCGTGGCGCGACAGCTCGATGATCGCGCGACGCCGGTCGGTCCGGTCGCGGTGGCGTACGACGAGATCGTCGTCTTCGAGCTCGTTGAGCAGGCAGACCATGCTGCTGGGATCCATCCTCAGTCGCTCGGCGAGGGTCTGCTGCGCGGTCGGACCGTTGCTCCGCAGGTAGCTGAGTGCGACCAGGTGCCGCTGGCGCAGCCCGAGGGGAGAAAGCACCCGCTCGAACCGCTGCCTCACGACCCTGGCGATGCGGGCGATCAACACTGTGGCCTGGGCTGGGACCAGGTCGGTCGCACACGGTGCGACGAGGTCCGCCCCCTGCGCTGGGACCGGGTCCGCCTGCTCTTGGCCGATGATGCCCACGGTCGGCTTAGTTTAGCTCCGGTATATTGTTTAAGCAGGCGTGACTATTTGTAAAGCGACAGGCATTTCGAAGAGCATGCGTAACGGAACTTCTACGCGGTCAGCGGCGCGCCAGCGCCGAACGCTCTCGTGGCGCGGATTTCTACCACTGGCAGTGATCGTGGGCATCCTGGCGCTGCCGGGAAGCGCGCTCGCCAGCGGCTTTACCGCCCATCTGTTTCTCTCGACCCATCAGCCGAAGGTCGGCATCCAGCCGGTCAAGGTCACCGCCACCCGGGGCCGCCAGAAGCTGAGCGGTACCGTCAACTACCAGTTCTTCCTGGGGACGGCGATGGTCAGCCATAAGCCCGGCCACAGTTTTCGCAACGGGTCCTTTCGAGACACCCTGAAGTGGCCGGCGGAGGCCGTCGGCCACACAATCACCCTGAGAGTTGTCGTCAAAACGCGCTATGGAACCGATAACCTCAACTGGTGGATCCGAGTTCGCGCGTAGAGGCACCGCGGACATTGAGAACCACTCTGCAGTAGCCGGCGCTCGCGTCATCGTAGAGTCGGTTTCGCGTCGCTTTGGTCACAGCGAGGTTCTGCACGACGTAAGCCTGGTTGTGGAGCCCGGCGAGATGGTCGCCCTGACCGGGCCGTCCGGCGCCGGCAAGACGACGCTATTACAGCTGATCGGCAGCCTGGACCGTCCCACCAGCGGGCGGATTTTCGTCGATCAGGTCAGTGTCGGTGAGCTGACCAGGCCGGCGAACTTTCGCCGCAACGCGGTCGGGTTCGTGTTCCAGCTGCACTACCTCCTGCCGGCGCTCACGGCGCGCCAGAACGTCGAGCTGCCGATGGCGGCCGCGCACATGCACCGTCGCGAGCGCGCGGAGCGGGCCATCGAGTTGCTGGCCGACGTCGGACTCGCCGACCGGGCCGAGGATCTGCCGTCGGATCTCTCGGGCGGTGAGCGTCAGCGGGTCGCGATCGCGCGAGCGCTCGCCAACCGTCCCCGTCTCGTGCTCGCCGACGAGCCCACCGGAGCGCTTGACAGCGTCGCGTCGCACAACGTCTGGGAGCTGCTGTCGCAGCTTCGCGATCGCTTTGGGACGACGATCATCGCCGCCTCGCACGACACCACGCTCGCCGAGCACGCCGATCGCTCGTTGCGGATGCTTGACGGGCGGATGCTCACGACCGCGCCGCCGCCCGAACTCCCGATCGCCCAACGCAGCGAATGATCGCGCTCGCGCAGGCGCTTACGAGTATCCGGCACCGCCCCGGGCGTGCGTTTCTGACTGCGCTCGGGACGGCGCTCGGGATCGGGACGATCGTTGCGCTGCTCGCCGTCTCCGCCGGTGCCACCCAAACAGCGGGACAGTTCGTGCACCTAGGTCGATCCGACCTCGGCCTGTTCCAAAAGGACGCGGCCGATCCCACGACCTCGGTGTTGCCGGAGAGCCTGATCACGCGCCTGCGCCGCCAACCGTGGGTTGCCGACGCGATGGGCTTACAGCTGCTGGTCAACAAGGTGCACGGCGAGCCTGGGGCGATCGTGTTCGGCGCCAAACCCAACAGCTTCGAACTCAACCGAATGGTGTTCACCTCCGGCCACGCTTTGACTTCCCCGAATCAGATCGTGATCGGCGACGAGCTCGCGCCGCAGCTGCACGTTGGCGTCGGCGACACACTCGAAGTTGGCCAGCGCCACATGCGGGTCGCCGGTATCTACCACCTCGGCGTCACCGAGCAGGACTCCGGTGCCTTCGTACCACTGTCGACGGCGCAGGCGATCAGCGGGCATCCCGGGGAGGTGACCTCGATCGTCGTCAAACTCGGACCGGGAACGAGACCCTCGACCGCTCAACGACTGATCAAGCAACGTTTCCCGGGCGTGCTGGTGATCGCCGATGCCGACGAGGCGCTCCGCGCCGGCGCCAACGGCCAGCTGATCCAGAACGTGACCAACGTGATCGTCGTCCTCGCGCTGTTGATCGGCGCGATCGGCGTGATGAACACGATGCTGATGTCCGTCGTGGAGCGTCGCAGCGAGTTTGCGCTCAGGTCCGCTGTCGGCTGGAGCGGCACGCAGATCGCGAGCCTCGTCCTCACCGAAGGTCTGGTCGTCAGCATCCTCGGGGCCGCGATCGGGATCGTGATCGGATCGATCGGAGCGATCCTGCTCGTCCACGCGCTCGGAGCGGCGGCGTTCGTCTCACCGGACGTGACCGGCTGGGTCCTCGGCCGGGCGTTGCTGATCGGAATTCTGATCGGGGTGCTCGGAGGCATCTACCCGGCCTGGCGAGCGGCGCACGTATCGCCCGCACGCGCACTGGCCCAGCAGTGACGCGGCGGTTGCCGCCGCCGAGCGGGCAGGGCGGCATCATGGCTCGCTGTAGACGCGAGCGCGAGTGGCGAGCCGCGACGTACTGTCTCAGCGTGCGATCTCTGTCAGGTCCAGGCGCCGGAGGCGGGCCGGGTCGGCGAGGATGTTCATCTCGACGATCTTGCCGTGCGCCACGGTGAACCCGAGCACCGAGATGGGCTGGTCTCCCGCGAACGTGACCACGCCCGGTGCACCGTTGACCAGCGCCCGTCGAGACTCGTAACCGCGCGTCCGGAAGCTGACCGCGCCGGAAGCCACGGCTCGGGCCCCGCGCTGCGTTCGCGATCGGTCCGGCCCTGTGGTCCCGGCGTCGGCGCGGAGCACGACATCGGGGTCGAGCACCGTCAGGAGCGCGTCGAAGTCGCCGTCGCGCGCGGCGGCGAGGAACGCGTCGGCGAGCTCCCACTGCTCGGCGACGTCCGTCTCGGGAGCGGGTGTCGACCTCAGGCGGCGGCGGGCTCGGCTCGCGAGCTGACGCGTCGCCGGTTCTGAGCGATCGATGATCGGGGCGATCTGATCAAACGGCACGTCGAACACGTCGTGGAGCACGAACGCGAGTCGTTCTGGAGGGGCGAGCGTGTCGAGCACGATCAACAGGGCGAGGCCGACTGAGTCGGCGATCAACGCTTCATCCGCCGGGTCGACGGAGCCGACCGCCGAGACGACCGGGTCGGGCACGTAGGTATCGATCGGCTACTCGCGTCTGGTCGCACGCGAGCGCAACACGTTGA
>DATNKY010000430.1:0-16508 GCA_035603155.1 Solirubrobacteraceae bacterium | reverse complement strand
TCGCTGCTCGCTATCGCTCTGCTGGTCGTGCACATCGTCACCAGCGTGCTCGACGGCTTCGCGCCGATCTCGCCGGCCGCGGGGGTGATCCCGTTCATTTCGAACTACCGGCCCCTCTGGCTCGGGCTCGGGGCGCTTTCCTTCGACCTGCTGCTGGCGGTCGCCGTCACGAGCCTCGTCAGGCGTCGCCTCGGCTACGCGTGGTGGCGGGGCGTGCACTGGCTGGCGTATCTGAGCTGGCCGATCGCGGTCCTTCACGGCCTGGGCACCGGGACAGACACGAAGGTCGGGTGGATGCTCGCCCTGACTGCCGCATGCGCGGCTGCAGTTCTCGTCGCGATCTGCTGGCGCGCCGGCGGCGCGCGGCTCGAGCTCAGGGGCCCTGTCGTCGCTGCGACGCTCGCGGCGCCAATCGCGCTGTTCGCGTTCACGGTGCTCGGCCCGCTGCACAAGGGTTGGGCGCAGCGGTCCGGGACGCCGGCGAACCTGCTCGCTTCAGCGCATGTGGCTTCGGCTGGGCCTGTCGGGCGCACCGCCGGCCGGCCGCGGCGCTTCTCGGCGCTGCTCGACGGCTCGGTCAAGCAGGCGCAGCAGCCGTTTGGGTTGATCGTCGACCTCAACATGCGGCTGCACGGGGGCGCTCGCGGACAGCTCCGCATACGCCTCGCCGGCGCGCCGATCGCGGGTGGCGGGCTGACGCTGACGGGCAGCCAGGTCGATCTGATCGCGGACGGGATTCCGACCGTGATGGAGGGCAAGGTCAGCTCGCTCGCCGGGGGCGACCTCGTCGCGCGCGTTCGCGGCCCCTCGGGGCGGGGGCTGAAGCTCGACGTCCGAGTGCGCATCGACACGCGGGCCAATTCGGTGGCCGGCGATCTGACCGCGACTCCGGTCCCACGATGATCGGTCGACAGCAGTGCGCCCCCGAGAGCGGTCCGGCCGGGCTGCCGCGGTTGCTCGCCGGGCTCGGAGAGGACGGCGAGACGATGTCGCTGTCGGAGCATCGCTCCATCCACGGGCCGCTGCCGGCGCTCTCGGGCCCGGCGTTGATCGAGCTCGTGGACCGAGGTGGGCTGCGCGGCCGCGGCGGCGCCGACTTCCCGACGGCGACCAAGTTGCGAGCGGTCGCGGCCGCCCGCCGCGACGCGACCGTGATCGTCAACGGCTCGGAGACCGAGCCAGCCAGCGCCAAGGACCGCCTCCTGTTGATGCGGTTGCCGCACCTTGTTCTCGACGGCGCCGTGCTGGCGGCTCGGGCGGTCGGGGCACGCGAGGCGATCGTCAAGATCGGGGATGGGGAGGTCGCCGCCACCGATGCGCTGCACGGGGCGGTGGCCGTTCGCTATGACGAGGGCGTCGCGCTGCGCGTTGTGGCCGGGCCTGAGGCGTACGTGACGGGCGAGGAGACCGCGGTGATCCAGTTCCTCGCGCGTGGAGTCGCGAAGCCGACGGTCGTGCCGCCGCGGCCGTATGAGCGCGGTCTGCGCGGACGCCCGACACTCGTGCAGAACCCCGAGACGCTGTGTCAACTCGCGCTGATTGGCCGGTTTGGACCCGAGTGGTTTCGCGAGCTGGGCAGCGCCGCGGACCCCGGCTCGGCGCTGGTCACGATCTCCGGCGCGGTCGCTGCTCCCGGCGTCTACGAGCTCGCGTTTGGGACGCCGATTGCCGACCTGCTGGAGGCGGCCGGCGGCCCCGTTGAGCCGCTGCGCGCGCTGCTCGTGGGCGGCTACTTCGGCACCTGGGTAGACGCGACACGTGCGCTCGCGCTGAGGCTGTCCCGCGAGGATCTGCGCTCGGTCGGGTGCGCCCTCGGCTCAGGGGTGCTGATCGCCCTCGGTAAGAGCGCCTGTGGACTGCACGAGAGCGCTCGCGTGATCGACTACCTCGCCGGGCAATCGGCCGGTCAGTGCGGGCCCTGCGTTTACGGGTTGGCCGCAATTGCCGAGTCGTTCTCGGCGCTTGCCGACGGTGTCGCTCACCCAAGCGAGCTCGGCCGGCTGCGGCGGTGGACCGACGAGGTCCGCGGCCGGGGCGCGTGCCATCACCCAGACGGGGTCGTACGGTTCGTCGCGAGCGCGCTTGACGTATTCGGCGACGAGCTACGGTGGCACCAGCGCCATCGCTGCGTCGCGCCGGCTGCCGGGCTGCCGTTCGATCGGGCGTGGTTGGGAGCCGAGTGGGAATGACCGCGCGGCTGCGGGTCAATCCGATCGCCTGCGAGGCGCACGGCCTGTGCACCGAGTTGCTGCCCGAGCTGATCCGCCTCGACGACTGGGGCTACCCGATCCTCGACGAGTCAGTGGTTCCGCCGGAGCTGCTCGGACTGGCCCGCCAGGCAGCCGACGCGTGTCCGACACTCGCGTTGATCCTCGAAGAGCGCGACCGCTGACGGGCGCGCACGCTGACTCAGTGGCGCTCGGGGGCTTGACGCGCGGAGTATCTTCGTTAGTGGAGGGCATCCATTGCGAGGTTGGCCCTAAGGGGCTGGCAGCACAACCTGACTTCTGAGGTTTCGGCAACCCGGAGGTCGCGATGCTCGAAGTGCAGGTTCTTCCCGATTCGATTCGCTGGGTCGCGGTGGCTTGATGGTCGCCGCGATTTTCAATCTCAGCCATCCGGCGAACACGGTGCATTGGCACTTCTTTCTGATGTCGGTGTCAAATGTTGTCGTGATCGTCGTGATGTTGATCGTGTTCGCGCTGGCGATCCTGGTGCCGTTCCCCGGCCACCGCGGTAAGGAGCGCACGAAATGAGCTCGACGACGAAACGGTCGTGGACCGCGAGCGCGCGCAAGCGGGCCGTCGGAGCATTGCCGCCTGAGAAGCTTTTGCCCGACAGCCAGCCGTCGTACATGTCGTCGTGGATCTACGTGTTCGGGGTGCTGACGCTGACGGCGCTGATCGTGATCATCGCCTCGGGCTCGATTCTGGCCTTGAAGGGGCCGGGGTGGTGGCACTTCACCGGCATCGGACACTTTTTCAACAGCATCCACCTGTGGTCTGTGGAGTTGTTCTTCTTCTTTATGGTCATCCACCTTTGGGGCAAGTACTGGATGGCCGCGTGGCGGGGCGGGCGCGCTCGGGTGTGGATGACCGGTGCGGTCGCGTTCGTGGTCGCGGTCCCGTGTGCGCTGACCGGGTACGTGTCGCAGCAGAACTTCGACGCGCAGTGGATCTCGACGCAGGCGAAGGATGGGCTCAACGCGGCCGGGGTCGGTGCGTTCTTTAACGTCACGAACTTCGGCCAGATGTACAGCTACCACGTTTTCCTGCTGCCGCTCGCGGTCGTCGCGATCGTGATCGCCCACGTCCTGCTCGTGCGTAAGCATGGAATCGTGCCGCCCTTCCAGCTGTCTGATCGTGGGGCGCTGCTGGCCTCGGCGAGCAAAGCTGATCCCGAGCCCGTGCCCCCGCGAGACCCCTCGGTTGGGAACGAGCGCGCCCGCGACGCTGTTTCGGGAAAGGCCGCGCCGTGAGTCGCGAGAGCCGCCGCCGCGAGGACGAGTCCTATCGCGAGTGGAAGGGCGCCTACCGCCCATACGACATTCTCAGAGAGGCCTCGATCGCCCTCGGCGTGGTGCTGGCGCTCGCCGTCGGGCTGACGATCCTGTTCTCCTCGCCGGACCTCAAGCCGAGCACGGTCCAGTCATGGTCGCGCAGCGACCCGGTCGACTTCGTGACCACCGCCACGACGGAACTTGACGGCACGAGCGGGACCGGCGCCTACGGCCCGCCCTACAACCACGCGTCTGACGGTCAGCACATCGCGTTCGTCTACCTGGCGAAGTGGTTCGGCGTAAGCCACCCGATCAACACCGCACAGGACTTCGTGCTCGCGCCGCTGCGCTCGATCACCAGGCAGCCCGTGCTGCAGGCCGCGATCTCCGCATATCAGGCCGCGCCCGCGAGCACCCAGACGGGCTGGACGAGCGCGTACGAGAAAGCGCTTGGAAACGCGAGGGCCCGCCCGGACGGCTCGATCACGGTCAAGCCAGGCAATTACGGGCCCGTGCCGACGATGATGGGCTCATTGCTGACGTTCGCCCAGAGCGGCGGGCTAGACGGAGCGCTGCTGACCAGCAAGCAGTTCTACCAGACTGACTACACCAAGCCGCTGCTGTTCATGTCCGACGGCGGGGTACTCGACAGCCGCGCCCAGCAGCAGCATCTGCTCGGCACCCAATGGGGGATGATGAACGAGACCGGCAGCTACCCCGGTCAGGTATGGCTGTGGCTCTACACCTTCTGGTATCAGATTAAGCCATTCTCGACCTCGGCCAACGCCGACATCCTCGTGATGGGAGTGATGGGAGTCTTGAGCCTCGCGTTCATCCTGATCCCCTTCATTCCTGGCGTCCGTGACATTCCGCGCAGAGTCCCGATCTACAGGCTGATCTGGCGCGACCACTACCGAACCCAGAGGGCCGACGGCGCCTAGCATGACTAAGACGGTGCGCATCGCCGTCGGCGTGTGTCGGTTGCGCCGCCCAGGGTGCGATTGAGGGCGGGATTCGGGAATCTCGTGGCCCTTGCTGCATCGGGGGTGATCGTGGTCGCCGTGGCGGCGACGCTGCTTGCTGTTCGAGCAGGTCATCACCGCCCGCATCGCTCGCCGGCGGTCGGGCACCGTGGGCCGCCGGTGCTACGCAACATCTATCCGGCTGTCCTGCCTGCCCCGTCGGGCCAGCTCATCTCCGCGTCGCGGCTCATCAGCCCGAGTGGGCGTGAGGCGCCGGCGAGGTCCGGTTCTATGCAGCGACACCGACGCTGACCAAGATGGTCGTGACCGTCGCCGGGCTGAGGAAGGAAACCGCCCAGGAGATGTACGCCGTTTGGTTGCTTCCGGCCCACCAGTTCACGAACAGCCCAACCGAGCCCGCCGGCCCCCAGGTGCACCCCGGGGCGCCGCCACAGCTGCTCGGCGTGATAAAGCCGCCGGTCGGAAGCAGCGGACATTTGACGATCGTGAGGCTCCTGCGGGATGCGACGGTAGGCGGCACGTACAAGTTCGAGATCGCGGTCCAGCCGCGTTCGTCGGTCACTGTGCCGGGGTCAGTTGTGCTGCAGCGTTTCGTCGACCTCTGAGGTGGCTCTCGGCGTCCCGGGTAGGGGGACCGGTCACGAAAAAGTGTCGGCTGAACATGTACGGGTGAAGGGCAACGCAACGAAACCCTCGCCCCTCGAGGCGAGCACCTCAGGAGGTAACAGATGCGTCTCCATCGCGGCGTTCCCATGCTCGCTGCCGTCTTCACCCTGGTCGGGGCATCCGCCCCTGCCGCCTCCGGGTATATCCGCACCGGTGTCGGCAGCCCGAGCGGCCAGCCCGCCGTGGTCACCCGCCATTCCTCCGGTGACTCGAGCGACACGCTGGTCGGGATTGGCGCCCTGGGTGGGCTCGCCGTATTCGGCACTGGGCTGACAGCGAAGCGCTCCCGCGCTCGCAAGCAGCAGCACAACCGCATGGCACCCCACGCCTGACCGCGCCGGGATTCGCGAGCTGAGCCCAAGTTTGAGGCGTCGGGTGTGCAGCCGCGTCTCGCCCGGGTTGTTTGGGCGGGTCACAAGTGTTCGTCCAGCACGGAGGCCGCGTCGCCTCAGAAAAATCGGCGCCGTCGGTCAATGACCACAGCAGACGCCTCACCGTCGGATCGTTCATCCCCCGTAGCAGGCTCCCGATCACCGTGACCGACCGCGCGTTGGTCGAAAGCAAAGCTCTCAGCGGCCTGATTCGGCATCGGTCCAAGCACGGTGCAGCAGTCCATCTAACGATCAAGGTTCGGTCGACGACAACCACCGGGGACCGATCGACCTCCACGCTCAAGCTCCGGGCTGGCTAGTAACGGCCCCAAGCGCTTCATGCACGACCCGCCGAGATGCCCGAAGCGTCGTGGCAGCAGCAGCGCGCTAGGTAGCGGATTAGCGCGCGATGGCGTATTGGAGCCGTGATTTGGGGAGGTCTGACCAGATCGTTATCGCGCGGGCGTGCGGACCGATCCCAGCCGCTGGAATAGCCGAGTCTTCGCTTTTGGGCGCGAGTGTTACTGCGTGTCCGAACGGGCTCCTCGCGCTGGATGCGAGAGCAGCGCGCACTGGTGCTCTTGGGTTGTCCCACGCGACGATCGCGTCTCCCTTTGGCCCGATTGCTGAATCGAAGGTCCCCTCGGATTTCAAAGTGCCGATCGTGACCCCCGTGCCGAACGGACGCCCTGGAGCCCGACGCGCCACCACGAGGCTCTCGGTGGCGCGATCGTGACCGGTGCTGCCCCAGGTCACGATCGCGTCGCCCGCAGCATTGACGTCGATCAAAGGGAGGCCATTGAGGTCCCCGATCGCCGTCGGTCTCATTCCCGGGGCTCGCAGTGTCTGGGCCGGACCGGCCGTTGTCGCGCCGGTCTGCAGCGGGGTGACGTGTGTGAAGGACTGTCCCTTCGCGGCATCGTTGGGTCCGGCCCACGCGATAAGCGCCTGGCCCGCGTTATCGATCCCGACCGAACCGACGATCGCGCCCGGGCGCGGGGAGGTGATCGGCACCGGCGAGCCGAACGGTCCGTTACGTTCGCGCGTCGCGGCCATGATCCCCATGCCCGAAGCTCCCGGTTCATTCGAGTTCCAGACGACGACCGCGTCACCGGCATGATTCACCGCGATGCCGCTAACAAAGCCGACCGCGCCGTTGGCCAGCACGCCAACCGGGCCGTAGCGCCCGCTGGACGCACGCTCAACGACATCGATCGACCGAGCGCCCGGACCATCCGTCTGAGCCCAGGCGATCGTCGCGTTCCCACGCCCGTCCATGCCGACCATCGCACGCCCAACATGCCGGGCGATCAGATGCGCCGAGCCGAACCTGCCGCCGGCCGGCCGGTAGGACGCATGCAACAACCCCCCAAACGCACTGGCCGGCGAGATCCTCGTGATGCGGTCCCAGACGACGATCGCGTCCCCACGAGCGTCGCTCGCCAGATCTTGGATGATCGCGAACGGCTCCCGGTGCGCGACGGCATGTCGCAGCCCGGTCGCGCTGAGACGCTGCGGCGGACCAAACCTCCCCGTCGATCCAGCGACCGCAGCGAACACCCCGCGGGCGCTCGCCCACGACGCCACCGACTGCGAAGAGTCCACCCTCACCGCCACCGGATACTGCAAGCTGCTCGTGCGCCCGGCCAGCAATCCCGGTGTCGACCAGCGCGACGGCGCCGCGCTCGCCCATCCCACGCCAACAACAAGCAGCCCCACAACACCCATCGCCATCAAGCCGCGGCGCAACACGCCGCAACTGTACCCCCAACGACGGGCGCGACGACCGCACGCGTACGCGCCCACCCCGCCTTCGCTGCGGGTCCGTGTTGCACGCCAGCCGCGCACCTCCCTCGCGCGGAAGCCGCAGCGCGGTATCGCCCCCATCGTCGGCACCTGCTTCGTCCCACGTGGGGAGCCTCGGGACGACTGTCGCTTCGGCCGGTCGCGGAGTCGGGGGAGCAGTCAGGCCGCCGGCTCAGGGTGCGTGCGTGCGTGTCGCCCGTTCGTAGTTGAGGCAGTCTCCGCGGACGGCTCCTGATTGCCGCAACCAAGCCCAAATCCGAAGCGTCCGGGCGACAGTTCATCACTTGAAGCTGGGACCGGCGGCCCTCGGTGGCGACCGCTGCGACGGCGCATCTGCTGCGCGCCGTGTTGTCCTTCGTCGCGCGGCCTAGAGCGCTTACGGTGCCTGGGCGCGACCAGCCAGAGATTCCGGTGTGGAATTTCCCTTGGTAACGTGAGCGCGATGGTTCCCGCTGCTCGTGTGGCGCTGCGCAACTTTGCCAGCAGATGTACGTTTGGATGGGCGAGGCTAATGGCTCGCCGCGGAGAGCATTTGGATTGCGTGTGGGTCGGCTGGCGGTCGCTGCTAGCGATCGTGGTATTGCCGGTCGTCTTGGTGGTCCTGAATCCGACGCCGGCGCGAGCCGACTATTGGGCGCCCCAGCCGGTAAGCGGCTCCGGTGGGTTCTTAGCGCTTGCATCGTTCGCTGGGGTGTCGTGCAGTTCCGCGTCACAATGCGTCGCTGTTGGCACCGCCCCCTGGGGCACCGGCGGCGCCTTTGCATCGGCGAGCGCTTGGTTCGGCTCGACATGGACGCCGGTCATGCCAGTAGCACCTCCTCCCACCTCCTCGACTTTCACCGTCCTTGACGGCGTTTCGTGCACGTCCGGTGCGTTCTGCACCGCGGTGGGCGGTTACGAGACCAACGGTAGTAGCGATAGCCAAACGGCCTGGGCTGTCAACTGGAATGGATCCGCTTGGACTAACGAAACGACACCGAGTCTCGGATTGCCGAGCGCGCTGCACGGCATTTCTTGCACCTCCGCGCCCACGTGCATGGCGGTCGGTTGGCAGGGGAACCAGGCGCTCGCCGAAGCGTGGGATGGGGCGAACTGGATTGTCGAGCCAACACCCAGCCTGACCGAGGAGGCATCCCTCTCGGCGGTGTCGTGCGCTTCCGCGAGCTCGTGCATGGCGGTCGGTGAAACGGGCACCCCCTCTAGCGGCAGCTTCTCGCCGCTGGCCGAATGGTGGGACGGATCGAGCTGGACCGTCGTCCCCGTGCAACTCCCCGCCGGAGCCCAGAGAGCCTCACTTGAAGGTGTCTCGTGCTCGGCACCGACAACCTGTATGGCCGTCGGCTACTACGATGGCTCCGGTGGCGACGAGACGCCGTTCGCGGCAGGCTGGAGCGGCAGGACCTTTGTGGTCGAGCCGCCTGCGCTTCCTAGTGGCTGGCCCTACAGCTCGCTCTCGGGTGTCTCGTGCCGAGCAGCGAACTGGTGCCTCGCAGTCGGCGGCGCCTCCAACCAGTCGTACGGTACCGAGACGCTCGCTGAACGATGGGACGGAGCGAACTGGACGATTGAACCCACTCCGAACCCAGATCAAGACCCGGAAGTGACGATCCTCAATTATTTGAACAGCGTCTCGTGCGTGTCGCTGGGACAGTGCGAGGCCGTGGGGGGCGCCGGCGGGACCAACCAATGGCTCGCCGAGCAGAGATCGGAGTCGACCCCCGTCGTTTCGGCCGTCAGTCCGCGAAAAGGGGCCACACCGGGCGGGACGCTCGTGACCGTCACCGGGGTCAATCTCACCGGCACGACGTCCGTCAGGTTCGGCCGAGTGGATGCAAAGTCCTTCACGATCCAATCGCCCGAGGAAATCACCGCAGTCGCGCCAGGGGAGCCGGCGGGCACGGTCGACATCACAGCCGCGACGCCCAACGCGACCTCAGCGACCAGTCCTGCGGCCCAATTCATATTCCAAGGTCTGCGCCGAAATCTCCGTCTTTCGGGCGTGCGGCTATCACACAGGCGGTTTCGGACCTCGAAGGGGTCGTCGACGCGCACGGCGGTCGGGACCCAATTGCGCTTCGAGCTGTCGATCGCCGCGAACCTGAGGATTCAGGTGGCGCAGCTCCGTCCCGGCGCTCGCCGCGGTCGCAAGTGTGTACCACTGCACGGCGAGTTGAAAAGAGGTCGTGCGCGGTCCTGTACACGCCTATTCATCATCGCGACGGTGAAACGCAAGCGCGAAAGCCACGGCTGGCACCGGCTCTCCTTCAGCGGAGAGATTCGGCGACACCCCCTAGCTCCGGGGCACTACCGGATGTTGATCGTCGCTAGCGCGCCCAGCCAGAATACGATGCGCGCGCAGCTGCCATTCTCCATCGTCCGCTGACGGCCGGCTCACCTAGCAGGCCAATGTTTCGCCGGGCGGCACTACTACCTGCCGGCGGCCAAATCAATTCCATCGCGATCGGCTGGATCACGTTCGATCTCGAGGCCGACGGATAATCTGGCGGGGGCGCTTGCCGCCGCCGCTGCCGCCTCGATCGAATCTCGACAGAGCTCGATTTAGCTCGAACGGGTGCCTGCGCAGCGGCGAGCGGTCGCGCCAGCCCAGCTTGCGAGCTCGTTCAAGAACGTCGTCTGGGGCACCATCGTTGAACGGGAAGCTGGAATCTGGGTGCCATCGACCGTGCTCACGCACGCACTGACCTCGCAATCCTGGAAGGCGGTTTGTCGTTGGTCAGCAGCCACACGGTGGCCGTGTCGCCGTCGATCTGAGTGCCAACGACTGTGGCGAATTGCGTAGGGATATCCGCGCACGACGCCCCCTCGGGTGTTCGCGCGCCGGCCAACCGGACCGATCACGAGGCCGTGGCTGCCGCTTCGCTCCCGCGTGGAGGCTGAGCAGCAGTCGGCCCAGAGCTGCGGCTTCGAACGGCCGTACCTCGTAATTCGCGAATCCGGCGGTGGCTCGGGCAGCCAGCTGGCGGACTGCCTTTGTTGATCTCGGCACGAGTCGAAGGGGTATTCGCCCTAGCTGGCTAGGGCTCCGTGGACCGTTTTGGTCGCTCGCGTGAGCGCGGCGGTAGGAGGGATCGAGCTCTGGCGGAGTTGGTGGTGCTAACCGAGGTGGGTGATGACCTCTACCTGCGCGGAGGTCGACTCCCCCGATGTGTTGGTCGCGGTGAAGGTCAGTTCGTGTGTCGTTGCGTTGGTGGTGGCCTGCTTGCAGGCAAGGTTCAGTGATGGTGAGAGCTGGGTGGAGACTTGGGTGGGCGTGGCGCCGTTGATGCTGTCGGTCCAGCTATAGGTGAGGCTCTCGGGCGGGCTGTTGGGATCGCTGGCGGTGGCCGTGAACTGGACCGTGACGGGCGTGGAGGTGCTGCGGCAGAGGGCCCGGTCGCCATTTGGTGGTGCGGTGATCGCGACCCTTGGCGGCAGCGGTTTATTTACGCTGATCGTGATCGACTGGCTCGCTGCCTTGCCGTCTCCGTTGGTGGCCGTGACCCTGATCGTGTGGGTCCCGGTCGTGTTCTCGGCGTGGTGGATGGTGGGGCCGGCGCCGATCGTGGCGCCGTCCTCTGTCCAAACGATCGCGGCGTTGGGCAGAGTGCCGTCGACGGGATCGCTGACGTTCGCCGAGTAGGTGACGGAGGTGCCCGGCTTGAAGCTCGAGTGATTGGCGGGAGCGGTGATCTGGACGCTGGGGGGTGCCACGTAGGGCGACGGGCCGTGCCCGTACTCGATGTACTGCCAATGCATCTGGGGGTTGCCAAACGCGTCGTCTTCGACGGTCTGCGCCGTCATCACAAATGACTGGTTCGTGCGCCCCGGCCGCAGGCTGTAGTAGTCGCCGGTCTCGTGGGGCAGACCCGCGGGCTCGGCGTAGACGAACTGCTCTGAAGGCGTCAGGAAGCCCGCCACTGGCTGGGCGTTCTGGTCGGCGTCCGAGGCACGGAACACGAGGCCGACGTCGCCCGCGCCGTCGGTCTGCAGCGCGGGCCAGCCGAACGCGAGCGTCGGGTTCCAGATCCACCGCTCGCCGACGTCGGTCCAGGAATTGACGTTGTACCTGGCGGTGAACACCGCCGGTTCGGTCAGCTCCTGTTTGAGCGTCGGGGTCTTCGAGCTGCAGTTGGCGGTGCAGTAATCGCGGCCGGTTCCCTGCGCGGTGTACAGCGTGTTGCCGCTGACCGTCGCGCTATCGACCTGACCGCCGAAAATCGGGTAGCGGTCATACCAATCGTTCCCGTCGGTCCCGTCGACGGCGCTGTCGCGGTTGGGGACGCTGGAATGGTTGATGTCGTGACGAAACATGGTGTTCGAGAACGCCGCGAACGACCAAATCTGATCTTCGCTGAGCGAATCGTCACCGACGTAGTAGGTGGTCGTCGCGTTCAGCCCCTGAGCGACACCGATCCGCTGGTTGGCGTTGGTGATGTAGCTGATCGAGATCGTGCCGCGGTTTGCGAGATCGGCGAGGGAGACCCGGGTCAGTAGCGACGCTACGCCCTTGTTGGCGCGGAGCACGTCGACTGACCACTGCATGTTCCAGACGTTGACGCTCATGTCACTGCGGTCAAACCACGAGCCCCGTGGCTGACCGAAGGTCTGTGGAGTGATGTTCCAGTAGGTCCACGCGGCGCCCGGGTTGCTGGCGTCGGCGATCAGCGTCTGCGGACTGGCGACCGCGATCCGGATCCGATTAGACGTGGTGCCCGCCTCAGTGCAGTTGTTGGTCGCGGGGCTCGAGGACCCGGCACCACACCAATACTGCATCACCCACACGAACAGCCTGCGCTGCGGCGAGTAGGACACGACCTGGTCACAGCAGAACGGGAGACCATTGTCAGGCAGGATCGTCGACGGGTTAAACAGGGTGAACGTGCGTCCCGCGTTGGTCGAGAGCGCGTCCGATGAGTTCCCCGTGTACCAGACGACATTGTCGCCCTCCGCAGTAGTGGGCTCCTGCGGACTGGCCTGCGCCGGCGGTACCCCAACATCCGAGTTACGGAAAAAGCTCAACGGATCACCCGCGATCGACGCCGTCGGACCAACTCTCGGCCTGACCGCATGCGCGTGGAGGTCCGCCCCCAGCCCCGCCTGGCCGCCAATCGTCTTGGGCGGATGAAACGTCCCGAGCGGAAGCGGAGGCCCCTCACCCTGCTCCGGGCCCTCCACCGGCGGGGGAAGCGGAACGAAGCCGCTACCTCCACGTTGAGGGTGAAGTTGCCGCGTTTGCTTCGGCGCCATCGCGCACCGACTCCCGGCCTTAGGCAACAAGGTTCGCTCCGCACTGCTCAGCAGTCTGAGCGGCCGTCTGATCACATGCCGCGGCGTACGGTCTCGCTTCCAAACGCTCGGCAGCCGTAGCTCAGAGCTCAGCGCGTTAGCACCAACCAGGATCGAGCACGCCCTATGCCGCCCGCGAGCTAGGCGCACCGCGCGGCCCGAAACCGCGAGAACGGCACGGCGCTGGCCGCGCCCAAACCGGGAGTGAGCGATCCTCCTGACCTGCGCCGAGGCCACCACGATCTCCCGCTTCACAGTCCGCGCGTGACTCCGCGCCCGCGCCTCAGCAGAAGCCGGGATAAACGCGGCACCAGCCACACTCAACGCGATCGCCAAAACCGAAAGCGCCGACGCTAACGCCCGCACACGTCCAGCCGACACCGCATGCCGACCGTAACTCCCCCGTCGCCTCATGGACTCATTCGCCCCTTAGTTGAAACCGCAACTTATGTCCCTAGCAGCACCAGGTCAAGGCTCGCAACGCTTTTCGTACTGCTTGCGGCTCAAAACCGATCTCTTGAACGTGTCCGGAGGAGACCGGGACTGGCGCGCAGCCGGCTGCCGGACACGCTACTCCCGGTCGTCCTCGTCCTCGCAGCAGTCGTCGGCCTCGCCCTCGCAGCAGCACGGGTCAGAGCCGCATTTGTCACAGCCGCATTTGCGACAGTCGCAGTCGTGCTTGCATCCGCAGTCCCAGATCGTGTACGCCATCACGTCGAGTGTCTTGACCGGCATTGTCGGATCGTCGCTCTCGATCACCAGCTCGCAAGCGACCGGGCACTTCTGGGTCGCCTTGTAGCGGACCACGACGCCGAGACACGAGCCGGGGTGCAGCGTCGCCGGGAATGGATTGTTGACTAGCTTCCAGTAACGGCTCTTGCGTTTGAACGCGACCCTCTTGACGTGCAGGGGACAGTCGCCGACGTTGCAGATCGAGAGCGTGCGTTCGGCTCGGCAGCAGGCCCTGATCCCGCCGAAGCACAGCGAGCCCGTGACCGCGAGCCTGCCGGACGGCACGTCGCCCTTGACTCCCACCTTGGTCGGACTCGAGGCGTTGCTCGTCACCGTGATCGTGGCCGACTTGGGCCCGAAGCTGGTGGGGGCAAACCGAATCGGAACCGGCAGGGAGTCGCCCGGGGCGATGATCAGCGGGAAGGCGTGCACGCCCGCGACGACGAACTCGCTTGACGACGAGGTGATCGCAGAGACCGTCAGTGGGCAGCGGCTGCTGTTGTTGAGGATCAGCGGCTCGTCCGCGAATGATCCAACGCAGACCTTGCCGAAGTCGCCGCGGTCGGCGATCAACGCGCTCAGCCGCGGAGCGGGCGCCACGCCCGTGACCTTGACCGTGTGCGGGGACGCCGGATCGTTGCTGACGATCGCGATCGTCCCCGACTTGCTGCCGAAGCTCGTCGGCTCAAAGCGAATCACGACGTCGATCGAGTCGCCCGGTCCGAGCTCGATCGGATACGACAGAACGCTTGGCGCCAAAAAGTCGGGCGAGGACGAGGTGATGTCGGTGATCGAAAGCGGCCCCGGTCCGCCGTTGTCGATCGTCAGGATCTCATCGCGGAACGAGCCGAGACAGACGTCGCCGAAGCTCCCCGAGTTCGCGATCGCGGTGACGACACGGCCGGGAGCAGGCGAGAACTTGAAGAAGAACGGGTCGATCGAGACCGAGACAGGGGTGACGTCGTCGTTGGCGAGCAGGGTTTTGGTCGCGAAATCGGCGTTTCGCTGATAACTGACGCCGTTGGGGAAGTTGGCCGCGTCGGGCGTGTTATTGGCCGTGAAGATCCCGTAGAAGGAGTCGCCGACGGCCATCATGTATTCGTAGTCGCCGAGATAAGGGCTGAAGCTCGCTGCCGGCGTGTCGGCCGGCGTGTCAGCGAGCAAATGCATCGTGCTCGAAGCGAAGTCGTCGTGGGTGACCTCGACGACCGTCTCCCAGCGTTGGTTCGGCGAGACCCCGGTCACTTGCTGGTACAGGAATCCGAGCCGGCCCTTGCTTGTGATCGCCAGCGCGGGGTTGGTCGCGTTTGGGACTGCCCGCAGGGTCTTCGGCCAGGTGGCGCCCGAGTCGCTCGATTTGCTTACGTAGAGCGTGTACGTGCCCCCGGACTGGTCGCCCCAGCTGACGTAGACGGTCGAGCTGTCGTTGGGATCGACGGCGATCGACAGGTCCGATCCGATCCTTTGCTGCCCGAGGGTCAGCGAGTTGTAGGGATCGATCACGCCCTGGGCGATCCGCTGGCCCTGCTTGCCGTCACCGGAGTCGATCAGCGCCTGAAACGGCGTCCCGCCGCTAGCCCAGTTGTCGTCGCGGACGATCACGACATCGGACGACGACAGCGTGCCCGACGAGTAGAAGATCGCGTAGACGGTCCCGTCGGGGTGGACCGCGGGACGCGTCGGGAAGCCATCCCGCGTGACCGTGCGGTCCTCGATCACGAACTTACCCGTCGAGACGACGGCCGCGGCCGCGTCGAGGGACAGGTCGATCGTCGCCGGAACGTTGGACGGCGCATGGTCGTTGCTGCCGACATAGATCCGGTCCTTGCCGGCGTCCGAGCCGGTCGGCACGGTCATCGCCTGGACAAACGGCTGGTCGTCGTTCTGCCGCTGGGCGAGCAGTGTCATCGTCGTCAGACCCGAGAAGTTGTCGGTCCTGAGGATGTCGAAGTTGATCGTGGCGATGTTGCCGCCAGTCCCCCACAGGACGCCCGCGTACAGGTTGCCGGTCGTCGCCGCGAACCGCACAGTCTGATCGCGGACCGGGGTTCCCGGGATGATGTCGATCAGACTCCAGGTGCTGCCGCCGTCGTTTGACCAGAAGATCGGCGAGTTACTGCTGCTGCCGCTCGGGCTCGGAGTGAAGGCCGTGCCGGCGATCTGCGACGTGTTGGCCGGATTGACCGCCAGGTTCGTTTCGCTGTCCTGATTGGTCTCGCCACTCAGGAGGGCGGGAATCATGTTGACGACGGTGACGACGTCAGCCATCTCAGCCGTCGCCTCGCTCGAGCTCGACGATCACCTCGACCTCGGGCAGCCGCTGCACCGCCAGCAGGTCGAGTGGATCCGTGGCCTGATAGACAGTCTCGGCCACCTCGGACGGTGCCTCGTCCTTGTCGCGGCGCCGCAGCAGGAGGATCCCGCTCGTGCCTTCGTGCAGCTTCGGCGCCTTGTACCAGGCGATGTCCTCGCTGTGGGCGAACAGCACCTCGAGCGTTCGTTTCCGCGTGGCGCCCTTGACGACCGAACGCACGGCAACGCGGGCGATCCACCATTCTGGATCGTGCTCGGACGGCAGCGGACCACGGCGCTCGATCGGCGCGCCGCCGACGACCTCCCCGACGACGATCAGCTCGGCCTCGGAGATCCGCCGCACCAGTGGCCGCTCGCCGACGATTCGCACGGCCTCGGCGACGTCCCGGATCCCCTCGTCAGAGGCCTCACGGTGCTCGAGCTCGCGGGTCACCAACCGGTCTCCCACCGCGGCGACGCTCGTGAACAGCACCAGGGAGCCCCCATCTCTGATTGCCTGCGGCCGCTCGCTAACCACGATCACGTCCGTGGCTGCCAGATCACCGAGGACGTCCGGACTGCGCAGCACTTGGTGGACTTGGACCGCAACCGCGTTCTCGCGACCGCCGTGCGCTTCCGCGACGCGGCCGGGGATCGCACTACCGGAGAAGATGAACCCGGCTGCTTCGACTAGGGCCAGAAGCTCCTCGGTGATCATCAACCACCGCCGATGGTGCAGGGCCCGAGTACGTGGCGATGATCCCCGGTCATGCCGTCTAACTCAGCTCAACCGTTCGACCCAAGCGCCGCGCTGCGCCATTCGCGCCGCGCCAGGTACGCCGCCGCAAGCGAGACGACGCAACACACGACGAC
>DATNKY010000381.1:0-9289 GCA_035603155.1 Solirubrobacteraceae bacterium | reverse complement strand
GTCCTTCGAGCGTGACGGCGACGACCTGTCCGGTGACGGGCTGTATGTCGCCCTCGATCCGTGGGCGTCACACTTCCTCGAGTTCAGGTGACGACTAGCGACGCGCAGCCCTACTCGATCCCGCGGATCCCGGCCTCGGCCGGCGCGCTGATCGTCGACGCCGCGGGGCGGCTGTTGATCCTCAAGCCGACCTACAAGAAGGGGTGGACCGTGCCCGGCGGGCAGATCGATGCCGATGGCGAGTCGCCGTGGGAGGCATGCAGGCGCGAGACGCTCGAGGAGTGCGCGATCGCGGTGCAGCGCGGGCGACTGCTGTGCGTCGACTTCCTGCACCCCCGGCCGCAACGGCCCGGGGGAGTCCGGTTCCTGTTTGACTGCGGGTCCGTCGACGAAGCGGCGATCTCGTCGATCACCTTGCAGGAAGAGGAGATCGCCGAGCACCGCTTCGTCGAGCTGAGCGAGGCCCTCGAGCTGCTGAGCGGACCGCTGCGCCGTCGGGTCTCGCAAGCGGTCGCCGCGGACGGCTTCGTGTACCTCGAGGACGGCCGGCCGATGTCCTGACCGACCGGGCGCGCGCGGGACTCCGGTTGCGCGCGCCCGGCCCCCCGGCTATGAGCTCAGCGCGCTCCGAGAGCGCAGCGCGCGCGGGCTGCTGGTCGCCCGACGGAGGCTCGCGACGGCTACCGGGGCGAGCAGGATTGTGGTCAGCGCCTCGGAGACGATCGCGATCAGGATCGGCGTGTCATAGCCGTCCTCCATGAAGCCGAACAGGGGCTGACTCTCAGCGATGAACAGCGCGACGAGCGAGCCGATCGCGATCGCGAGCGCGGCTGTTGCGAGTAGGCCGGTCACGAGATCAGCCTGCCGATCTCCGAGTATTCGCTCGATCGGTGCGAGCAGGCAGATCGCCACGATGCCGGCTCCGATCGCGTTTAGAAGGAACAGCGGTCCGATTGTCGGGAGCACGGAATAGTCGTTGCCGATGTACTGCTGCAGATGCACGGCGCCGACGACGAGTAGGGTGATTGCGCCCAGTCGGCGCATTATTCTCAAGGTCATAGTGAGACCTCCTTGCCTGGGTTGCTTGGATGTCCTTACCTATCTCGATGCCGGATGCGACCGGATCTTCCCCTGCTTAGGGAGTTCTTATCCACGGTGCGTGGTGCAGGCGCGGGTAGGCAGCCGTTGGCAGCCTTGGAACGCTTTGCACGCTATTCGTGCAGAGCGTTCCAAGGCACCTGTCGGCTCGCGCGCCAATAGGCTGTCCCGATCAGCGAGAAGACGATCATTTTCTTCCCGGAGGGGGCATTCGGGCCGACCAACAACTGCGTCGGGATCGGCGATGTGCTCCGCCGCAGGGGGCACCGGGTCGTGTTCGTGGTCGAGGAGTCGTTCGCCGGCACGCTCGCCGCGAAGGGATTCGAGGAGCGGCTGATGAGGCTCGGGCCGCCGCCAGCCGAGCCCGAGGAGCCCGGTCAGTTCTGGAAGGACTTCATCCGCGACACGGCGCCGGTGTTTCGCGGCTCGAGCCTCGAGCAGCTGGGCACGTTCATCGCGCCGACCTGGCAGGCCCTAGTCGACGGCGCCCGGTACGTCGACGAGCGGCTGGCCGAGATCTTTGCCGAGGTGGGTCCTGACGTGATCGTCGAGGACAACGTGTGCGCGTTTCCGGCGATCGCCGCGAGCGGACAGCCCTGGGTGCGGATCGCGTCGTGCAACCCGCTCGAGATCAAGGATCCCGAGCTGCCGCCAACGTTCTCCGGCCTGCCGGCCGACGACGCCGCCGACTGGCGGCCGTTTCGGAGCGAGTACGCGAGTCAGATCGGCGAGCTGCAGTCGGCGTTCTCGAGCTTCTGCGTGCAGCGTGGTGCGCCCGCACTGCCGGCGCTCGAGATGATCGACGAGTCGCCGTGGCTGAACCTGATGCTCTATCCGGCCGAGCTCGACTACCCGCGCAGCCGGCCGCTGGCGACGACGTGGCACAACCTCGAGACGTGCGTTCGCGCGACCGACGAGCAGTGGAATCCGCCGGACCCGGGGGAGGGGGCGCTGGTGTATGTCAGCCTTGGTTCGCTCGGCTCGGCCGACGTGGCACTGATGAGGCGGCTGATCGACGTGCTCGCCCGCACTCCTCATCGCTACGTCGTCAGCGCCGGACCGCAGCACCAGGAGTTCGAGCTCGCCGACAACATGATCGGTGCCGAATTTCTGCCACAGGTATCGACGCTGCCCCATGTCGACGCAGTCATCACCCACGGGGGCAACAACACTGTCACCGAGTGCATGTGGTTCGGCAAGCCGATGATCGTGATGCCGATCTTCTGGGATCAGCACGACAACGCCCAGCGGGTGCACGAGAGCGGCTATGGCGTCCGCCTGCCGACCTACACATTCGACGACGGCGAGCTTGTGGACGCTCTTACGCGTGTGCTCTCAGACAATGCGCTCCGAGACGCGTGCGAGGCCGCGGGACAGCGTCTACGCCAGACGCCCGGGACGGCGCTCGCAGCCGATCTGATCGAGCGCGTCGCCGATACGGGCGAACCCGCGACCCATCTCGAGTGAGGCGGACGCTGTGGGTGTGACGTGCGCGTCAAGGTCAGTGGCGCTCGCGGCCACGCTACGCAAAGCGATACGGATCGAGGACCCGCACCCGGGTGATCTCGTCGACCGGCAGTTGATTTGATGACGCTGTCTTGCGGATCGCCTCCGGCGTCGGTGCATCGTAGACGCAGAACAGCGTGTGTCCGTCATCGCTGACATACGAGTGAAGCCAGTTGACGCCCTCCTCGGCGTTACGCGAGATGATCCCGGTCCAGGTGTCACCGCCATTGTCCGCCGGGGCCTGGAACCGATCATCGAATGATCGCTTGATCAGATAGCGCGGCATGTCGTCCTCCTAGTCGTTGTCTGGAACGGTGAGGCGCTGCGGCCGGGCGGTGCCCGACCTCGTCCAATCAGCCATGGGCGCCGCCGCAATCGGTCGCGGCGACGCCCATCGCGAGTGCCCCTACCCGTGGTTGAACGGGGTCACCATCGGATTGGTTCCCGTATAGATCCCGGTGGGATTCGGGTACCAGATCCAGAAGTGCAGCGTGACCAGCCGCGGGTGCCAGAAGTTGAACTTAGCCCCAGTTTTCGGGGCCTTCGCCGCGCACTTGGACTGCGCGTCCGCGAACACGACGGTCCCGTCGTCGTAGTGGCATGCGGCGCCGAAGACACCGTACTGCGCTCCGGGCAGCGGTGGCTTGGACGGCTTCGAAGTGAACACCCACTCGAGCGCGCCGAGCTGCCATCCGCTTGGGCCGTGCTCGTAAACGAGGATTGGCGGCTTGCGCAGGTTAAAGCCCGTCACCTTCGGATTGATGAAGTGGTAGCCCATGTTCGGGATCATCCGGGTGAGGATGCCGTAACCCGCGGCCTTTGCAGCGTGAAGATCCGTCACATACTTTCTGGTCGCGAGGCGGGCGGTGAGCGCGTCCTTCGAGATCTGTGCCTGACGTTTTGCCGCTGCTTGGGCGGTGGCCAGGCCCTGCGGCACGGTAGCCGTGCGATGGTCGGGCCTGCCCGCCACCGACTCGCCCGAGGCTGAGGCGGCGACCCCGATCAACACGCTCGCCAGCGCGGCCGCGAGCAATGAGCCCGCAATTAGACGACGCATGAGCGCCCCCCTTTTCTGTTACGGACCATGCCCGTGCGACCGATGCATGGTCCGGCGGTTGCTTGGTGTCGCCAAGCTACGGCCAGGCCGGCGCGAACACATCGGTAAGACCACCCATCTTGGTCACCGAGCGGTACCTACTTTGCGGGTGGCATGCGCGCGGCGCTCACCGGGCTCAACGCGGCGGCGCCCAATCAGTCATCGGCGATCGCCAGCCCGAGGCGCATGGCCTCGACGGCCGCCGCGCCCCGCGTACGGACGTCGAGCTTTCGCAGGATCGCCGAGACGTGGTGCTCGACCGTCTTCTCGGACACGACCAGCTCCTGCGCGATGTCCGCGTTTCGTGACCCCTGCGCGAGCAATCCGAGCACCTCGAGCTCACGTGCCGTGAGGCCGGCGGGATTCTCGCGGGTCGTCTGCCGCGGGCCGCGCGACATCCCGCGCACGCCGCTGTCGCGCAGCCGCCGAGCGACGATCGCGGCCGCGGGTTTCGCCCCCAGCGCTTGCAGTTGATCGTGGGCGCGCCGCAGCGCGTCCTGATCGTCGCCGTCGGCCAGGGCCAGGGCCGCCTCGTACGGGCAGCCGAGCTCGCGCCAGCGCGCGGCCCCAGCCGCCCAGTCACCGGCGATCGAGAGACGGTGGGGCTCGGCGACCGGAGTGTCGGCGAGCTCGTCGATGACGCCGGCGCGCCTCCGCCAGCACACCAGCTCACCGACCGACCATGCCGACCGTCGCGCCACCGCCAGCGTCAGCGCGGCGTCCGTCACTCGCGCCACGGCAGCGTGATCGCCGGCGAGCCAGGCCGCCTCGGCCCGCGCGGCCGCGACCGGCGTGATCTGCATCGGCTCCTCGGTCGACTCGACCATCCGCTGCGCGTCCGCCAGCGGCGGCTCCGAGTCCGCATCGCCGCGGCGCGCTCGGAGCAGTCCCAGCGTCGGGAGCGCCCACGCGAGCGCGACCGGCGCGCTGCGCGGATCACGCAGGACGAGCGCTGCGCAGTCGCCGGCCGCGTCCCATAAACCGCGATCGAGTTGCATCCGGGCGCGGTGCGCGAGCAGGTACCCGATCCAGGTGTCGAGGCCATGCTCGACGCAGTATTCGAGCTCTGGCTCGAGGTTCGCCTCGGCAAGCTCGTAGTCGCGCTGACGCACGCCGCACATCACGAGCAGGACCCCCGCTCGCCCCGCGTAATCCTCGAGGCCGTGGCGCCGCGCCAGCGCTCGCGCCCGCTCGAGCTCCTCACGCCCGCCGGGCAATCCAGCCTCCAGGTTCGCCGCGGCGATGTTGGTCAGCCCATACACGTAAGCAAGATCGTCACCGAGCCTGGTCGCGAGCTCGGTCGCTCGCGTGCCCCACGCCACCGCCCCCGCGTGATCCTCCACGACCATCAGCCGTTGCGACAGGTTGCCGTACGCCATCGCGAGCTCGTGGCGCGGCTCGAGCCGCTCGAGCAACTCGATCGCCTCGCGAGCGACCGGCTCTGCCTCGTGCACACGACCGCAGAAGAACAGCAGTCGGGACAGCGATCGCAGCGAATCTCCCTCCCCGTATTTGTCGCCGAGCGCCCGCCGGCAGTCCAGCGCGTGCTCCTGCGCCTCGATCGCCTGATCGATCTGGGCGCTCAGGCGGCACTCCTCGGCGCGTCCGCCATATAGCGCCGCGAGGACCTCGAGCGGCTCGCCGGCGGCAAATCTCAGTGCCCGCGCGTACTGCGCGGCGGCCTCGCGGTGGGCGCCCGAGCCCGCGGCGTCGGTAGCAGCCAGCGGCGCCCATTTGAGGACGCCGGTCGCGTCACCGGCCGCCTCGGTGTGGTGGGCGAGACGGGTGAAATCGGGATCGTCGGCCGCGGCCAGGGCATCGATGGCCGCACGGTGCAATGCGAGCCTCCGGTTCGGCGCGATCGATTCCTCGATCGCAATCCGCGCAAGATCGTGCCGGAAGGCGACGTGAACGCGGCCGGCGCGCAGCATCCCCGACGCGAGGCACTCGTCGACTCGATTCCCGAGGTCGCCGGCGAGCGCTTCGAGCAGCGCCGGCTCGACCGGTCCCGGGACCACGGCGACCGCCTCGAGGAGCCTCCGCGCCGGTACCGACAGTCGCGCCGCGCGGGCCAGGACCGCATCGCGGATCGTCTCGGGGATCTGCTCCCCGCCGCCCGCGAGTACCTCGGTGACGAAGAACGGGTTGCCGCCCGTACTCCGGTGCAGCTCGTCGCCGTCGATGCCGAGCGGCTGCGCCAGCTCCCGGACGGCCTCCGGCGAGAGCGGCTCGACCTTCAGTCGGCTCGGCCGGCGCACGAGCTCGCCGAGCACGAACCGCAGTTGCTCGGAGCGCTCGAGCTCGTCGTCTCGATAGGTCGCGAGTACGAGCGCGGGCGCGGAGCCGACGCGAGTGGCCAGCAGCGTGATTACGTCGAGCGTTGCTTCGTCGGCCCAGTGGACGTCCTCGAGCACCACTACGGCCGGCCGACCGCTTCCGAGCTCGTCCAGAAGGGCGGCTGCGACCTCATGCGGCCTCGCTCCCGCGCCGGCGAGCTCTCGAAGGTCGCCACCCGTGTGCTCGGCGATATCGAGGAACGGCGCCAGCGGTCGCTGCGTGCGCAGCGGCTCGCATGCTCCCCACAGGATCCGCGTCGACGCTGGCTGCCGGTCACAGAATGCGCGCACAAGCGCGGTCTTGCCGACGCCGGACTCGCCACCGACGAACATCAGCCGGCCCGCGGCATCGGCGTGCACGCCCGCCATCAGCTCGTCGAGCGCCGACAAGCTGTGCGCGCGTTCCAACAGTGTCCCAGCGGCTTGCGATGCGGCCAGCTTCATGCTGTTTTCAGTCGACTTCCCCGCGCTGCCCCGGCCCACGACACCCACCTCTGATCAGGAGTTTCTCATGCGGGCTAGGTGCGTGAGCGAGCGGCGGCCTCGATCGCCTCCGGGGTGAGCACGTCGAGCGAGCCGAGCACGAGCGCCGCGAGGGCGAGGGCGTCGGGCTCGGGCGGGAAATCGCGGTTTGGCGCCGCGATCACGAGCATCTCGGCGGCGGCCGCTGCACGCAGGCCGTTGGTCGAGTCCTCTACGGCGGCCGCGTGGGCGCTCTCGACCCCCAGCTTGCGCACCGCGGCGAGGTAGACGTCCGGCGCGGGCTTGCCGCGTGCGACCTCCTCTCCGGAGACCGTGGCAGAGAAGCTGTCGGTCAACCCGGCCATCCCGAGGACGGCGTCGATCACCGGCCGGTTCGCGGACGAGGCGAGACCGAGCGGCCAGCGCGCGGCGAGCCGCCTGACGGCCTGTGTCGCCCCCGGGAGGAGCGGCAGCTCGCGCCGGTAATGGGCCAGCAGCGCAGCCACGACCTCGTCATTGATCTGTTCTGGCTCGAGTTGCACCCCGAGCTCGTCGTGGAGGTAGCGGCTCCACTCCGGCGAGCTCATGCCCATCATCGCTCTCGTCGCCTCGTCCCGCCAGCGGCCTCCGTTCTGCGCGACGACGGCCCGGCGGGCTTCGTCCCAGACCGACTCCGAGTCGACGAGCACTCCGTCGAGGTCGAAGACGACCGCCTCGACGGCTGGCGATGGCGTGGTCATCGGGGCATCCGGCTGACCTCAATCGGCCGCGGTCAGACGCCAGACCGTCGATCCGTCCTGTGCCGGCTCGCCCTCCGCGAGCCCGGCCGAGGACAGCTTTGCGAGCGCCGCCCGGAAGGCGTCGTACGGGACCAGCCCGATCCGAGTCAGCTCCCGGTAACCGACACGCGTGTACAGATCCGAGGTGCTCGCGGGCCCCGCTCGCAGCGCTGTGAGCAGTACCGACGTACGACGTGACATCCATCCAGCGTACGCTGGATCGAGATGGCGGCGTATGTGGACCTCGATGGCGTACGGACGTGGTACGACGAGTTCGGGTCGGGCGAGCCGCTCGTGCTCCTGCATCCCGGCGGCGCGGGGGTCGATGCCCGCGCCTGGGCGCCGAACGTGCCCGCGTTCGCCGAGCGCTTTCGCGTGCTGACGCCCGAGCGGCGCGCACACGGCCGCACCCCCGACGTCGACGGATCGATCACGTTCGAGTTGATGGCCGCCGACACGATCGCGTTCATCGAGCTCGTTGTGGGCGGACCGGTGGATCTGGTCGGCAGCAGCGATGGTGCGATCGTGGGCCTGTACGCCGCGCTGTGCCGACCCGAGCTCGTCAAACGGCTCGTGTTCGTCGCAGGCGTGTTTCACCGGGACGGGTGGGCGCCCGGGGTGGTCGACGGCGACCAGAGCCCGCCGGCGTTCCTGGAGCGTCTGTACGGCGAAATCTCGCCGGACGGCGCCGACCACTATCCGGCTGTCGTCGACAAGCTGCAACGGATGCACGACGCCGGACCGACGCTGACGGCCGCCGATCTCGATCAGGTCAGCACTCGCACCCTGGTGATGCTCGGCGACGACGACGAGGTCAGGCTCGAGCACGCGCTCGCGCTCTACCGCGCGCTCGCGGACGCCGAGCTCGCCGTGGTCCCAGGCACGTCACACGGTCTTCTGGTCGAGAAGCCGGCGCTCTGCAATGCGATCATGATCGACTTCCTGACTCAGGACCCGGTCGCGACGATGGCGCCGATCCGTCGTGCCTGAGCGGTCAGGTGAACTTTTGTCGATTCGAACGCAGCGGGTCGCCGGTCAGCCCGCGACGCGTTCGTGTTCGCGGTCCTGCTCCGCGGCGAGGCGCGCGAGCTCCACTCTGGAGCGGATGCTGAGCTTCGTGAACGCGTGCTTAAGGTGGGCGTTGATCGTGTCCGGCGAGAGAAACAGCTCGCCCGCTGCCTCGCGATTGGTCAGGCCTCGCGCCACCAGATCGACGACGCGACGCTCCGATCTGGTCAGGCTTTCCCAGCCACGTTCCGGGCGTCCGCTGACCACCTGCCGCTTGCGAACACCGAGTGAGCGCAACGACGCCCGAACCCGCGCGATGTCGCGCCGTGCGCCAGCGCGGACATAAGTCTGGTAGGCCGCCTCGAGCTGCCCGACCGCCTCGGTCCGAGCGTCAATTCGGTCCAGCGCGAGCCCGAGATCCTCTCGCGCCGCTGCCGTGGCCAGCGGCCGCTCGCCCGCTGCGAACGTGTCGACCGCCGCGCGCAGCGACGCCGCGTCACCGGTTAGGAGTCCACGAGCGTGGAGCGCGGCACCCGTGGCTGAGGGGAGGTCCGGGTTTCGGCGAGCGATCTCGGTCGCGGCCTGAGCGGCGACCGTGGCGTGGTCGCGGGCGCCAGCACGCAGAGCGACCCCCACCAGCATCGGCAGTCGTGACGGATACCAGTCGACGATCACAAAGCGCCCGCGCCTCAGTCGTCCTGCCACCGGCTCGAGGGCCGCGCGCGCTTCGTCGTGGCGCCCGGCCGCGTCCGCGTACAGCGCCGCCGCCCACGGCGCGTCACCCATCGGCTCGTGCGGCGAGCGCTCCGCAAGACGTTCGGCGGCGATCTTGGCGTCTGCAAGGTCGCCCTGCCGGATCGCAGTCTCGACGACTGTGATCAGCGCCTGTCCGAGGTAGTAGTCAAAGCCGAGGTTCTCGGCAAGCTCCGCGGCCGCCTCGCCCTCTGCGCGCGCATCCTCAACCCGCCCGAGTTCGAGGAGCACCATCGCCCGGATGCTCTGAG
>DATNKY010000047.1:0-3914 GCA_035603155.1 Solirubrobacteraceae bacterium | reverse complement strand
TCAACCTGTTCTCGCACACGCTCGGCCGCGCGACGATCGTGGCGTGGTACGAGGCCCCGGACAGCTAGGCGCGTCTAGCCGTCCGCGAAGCGACGAATCGCTTCGACGACCTGTTCGGGCTGCTCAAGATGGGGGAGATGTCCGGCTTCCCGGATCGGCTCGAACCGGCCATTCGGAAATGAGGCGGCGTACGCGCGCCCGTACGGCTCCGGCGCGATCTGGTCGCTCTCGCCCCAGATCACCGCGACCGGTGTCGGGACGAGGGCGAGCCGTCGCCGAAGCTTCGGATCGTGCATGTACGGCTCGCGGGCATACACCGCGAGCGTCGCGGCGTTGGCGGCCTGGATGTCGCGTGCCGCCTGCGGAAGCTGCGCCGGGTCAGGCGCGGCGGCGGGGTCGTGGAACACGTACGCGACCAGCTCCTGGGGCGTGAGTGAGAAGAAGTCGGCAAGCTCGATCCCCTCAACGTTGATGCCGACCGCGTCGATGAGCACCGTGCCGCTGATGCGCTCGTGCTCGCGCACGGCCATCTCGGAGGCGATCCAGCCGCCGACCGACGAGCCGACGACCAGCACGTCGCGCAGATCTCTCTGCTCGAGCAGCTGCAGATAGCTCAGCGCGATGTCGTCGATCCCGGTGAACCACTCCGGTCGCGGGGTACCGGCGAACCCGGGATGCACGGGAGCGATGACCTCGAAGTCGGTGGACAGTGCGGAGGGGAGGGGTCCCATCGACGGCGGCCCACCGCCTCCGTGAAGGAGCAGGACGGGTCGGCCCTCACCCTGCTGATCGATGGTGACCTCCAGGTCGTCGGCATAGAAGCCCTTGATGATGTCCGCGGTCACGTCGTGCATTCAGTCGGTGTCTGTCGGGTCATCACTCCGCCTCTGCATGGTTGGGCGCGGGCGTGCCCGCCGGGTAGGTGCCGTAGCGCGCCATCACCGCGAGGATCGCCTCCGGGCTCAGCTCGCCCGACGTCGCCAGCTTGCCCAGGTCCCGGAAGTAGTCGACGTAGAGATCGGGGGTGAACGTGTTGAGGATGATCGCCGGCTCGTCGCCGGGGTTCGCAAAGGTGTGCTCGGCGCCGATAGGTACCGAGACGAACGTTCCTGCAGGTGCCTCGCGCTGGTCGTCGCCGACCGTGAAGCGAGCCGTGCCCGCGATCACGTAGAACGTCTCGTCGTGCCTCTGATGCCAGTGGGGCGGTGGTCCATCGGTGCGCGGAGGGACCGTGAGAACCGCAACCGCGAGGCGGTGGGCGGTGCCGCTTCCATCTTCGATCATGCGTACCTGGATGGGGCCAGGGAGAACCACTTCTCCATCCTGCGGTCCAACGATCGACGCCTCCGACACGTGCGGCTCCGTTTCATGAGGGTTGACTATCACGAGGGACCGTAGCGCATGACCGCTCATCATGCAAGACGACTATCATGACGAGAGCAGACTTTGACAAACGGTGCAAGGTACGCGGCAATAGGAGCAACGATGAGTGGCATGTCCGAGGAGCGCGGCCGGGTCAACCAGAAGCGGCGCACGCGCACCGCGATCATCGCGGCCTGTCAGGAGCTCATCACGGCCGGCGCGGACATAAACATGCCGGCCGTCGCTCGCGCGGCGCTCGTCTCCGAACCGACCGCCTACCGCTACTTCCCGGATCTCGCCTCACTGCTCGAGGAGGCGCTGGCCGGCATCGAGCCCGATCCGGCCACCGCACTGGCGGCAGGCGCCGATCCCGGCGATCCGGTGAAGCGAGTCGCCTACGCCGCCGCGCTTCTGGCGAAGCTCGTCATCGACCGTCAGGGCGCGATCCGCGCGCTGATCTCCGCCACGATCAGCCGAGGCACTGCTCGGCACGCGCGACCGGGCTATCGGTTCGCCCTGATCGACCAGGCGCTGGCCCCGCTCTCCGGGCACGAACCAGGCCTCGATGCCGCAACGCTCGAGCAGCTGCGGCGCGACCTCGCCGTCGTCATCAGCGCTGAGGCGGTCCTCACCCTCACCGACCTCTACGGCCTCGACTCCGAGGCGGCGGTGGCGAGCATCGTCCACACCGCGCGTCTCATCACCGAGGCGACGATCAGCCATACGTAGTTCCGGAGCTCCGTCTTGGTAATGCCGTCGGAGACCGCACGCCGGTCATCGCGGATCTGCGACGGGATCTGCGTGCGAAATCCCCTCCCCAGCGCCGCTGCACCCGCCACGATCAGGCCTCGGATAGACCGGACCCGACGCCTTGCCGCCACGTGGGCGTGCCTCGCGCTGAGCCCGTCGGTGTGACGGGCGTCCACGCGCCTTGCCTCGCCGCGATCGTGCGGAGACGGTGGAGCGCTTCGCGCTCCAGCTGGCGGCTGCGCTCCGCCCCCACCCCCAGCGACGCACCGACCTGCTCGTGGCTCTGCGGTACCTGCTCGCCCAGGCCGTAGCGGCGTACGACGACCTGACGGTGGCGATCGGGTAGCAGCTCCAGCATGTTTCTGACGATCCTCGACTCCTCGGCGGCGACCACGGACTCGGACGGCTCGGCGGCGTGGTGGTCAACGACCAGCTCACCCAGCGGCGTGGCGTCTTCGCCGACCGGCTCGTCCAGCGAGGCCGTTACACGAGCCGCTCCCTGCAGCGATCGGACGCTCTGCACGCTCATTCCCGTGCGCTCGGCGACCGCGGCGATCGACCGCGGGACGCCGACTTGGCGCACCTCCTCTTCGGCCCGGCAAAGGGCGGCGAGGTGCCGATTTGCCCGCGGCGGGATCCGGATCATCTGTGCCCTGGCGACCGCGTCGCGCATGGAGCGGCGAATCCACCACACCGCGTAGGTGGAGAACTTGAACCCGTGACGATGGTCAAACCGGTCGACTGCATGCACCAGGCCGATCGTCCCCTCCTGGACCAGGTCCACCAACGCAACTCCACGGCTTCGGTGGGCCCGCGCCAGCGAGACCACAAGGCGCAGGTTGCTCTCGATCATCCGCTCCCGGGCGGCCGCGTCCCCTCGCTCGATCTGGATCGCAAGCTCCACCTCTTCGGACGCAGACAGCAGCGGCGTGCTTATGGCCCGGCGGATCAGCGGACCGAGCTCGTCATCGCTCTGGATTCGAAGTGCCTCGGCCATCGGTGCGTCTCAGGCGACGGCGGTCAACGAGCGCCGCGTCGTGGACAAACGGTCCACCGACTCGACGGCGATGCGGATGAATTCGGCGACCGCCGGTGACGGGCTTTCGTCTCCCCACAACAGCTTGAACCGAACCGTCCCCGGGGGATCCAGCGGCCGAACCACCGTTCCGGCGGGAATGGCGTCTGGCGCGGTCGTCAGGGCTATCGTGTCGCCGCGGCCGAGGCCTAGATACTGGGCCGGGCCTGGAGCGGTGCGGACCATCGCGGCGGTCACGTCGAGCTCACCGAGCAGGCTGGCAACCATGCGATCATGCCCCGCACCGTCGCGATGGGATGTGACGGCGATTCGCTCGCCCTGCAGCTCCTGCGGTGCGACGCGATCGGCTCGTGCGAGTCGATGGTCGCGCCCGACGAGCACCACCCAAGGCTCACTGCCGAGCTCGAGTGCGCGCAGATCGTGGGATGCGAAGCTCGAGGGCGCAATCACGGCGTCGAGCCGGCCATCTCGCAGGTCACGCCAAAGCGTTCCTCCATAGCCTTCGAGCACCGTCAGCTCGACTGCATCGCGCTCGCGCGCGAACCGCTCGAGCAACGTCGCGGTCCCTCGCCAACGGGTCGGTGTCGCAATCCCCACCCGCACGGTCCCGACCACCCCACCCTCCAGGTCAGATCCAGTCGAGCCCGCCAGCTCCGCCGCGGCGAGCGCAGCGCGGGCCCGCTCGAGAAATAGCTCGCCCGCCGCCGTCAGGTCGACGCCGCGGGTATGGCGTTCGAACAGACGCACGCCGAGTTCGGACTCGAGC
>DATNKY010000053.1:0-2556 GCA_035603155.1 Solirubrobacteraceae bacterium | reverse complement strand
TCGCTGGACCGGCCCCAGGAGCGGTAAAACGCCCCCGGTCGCCAGCCTGCGTCACGTGTCCGCCCATAGCGATGCCAAATCGGCTCCGGGGTCGAGCCAGACCACCCGCCACTTTCCCAAGCCAAAGCCGCCGGCGCCCATCAACGCGCCCGAGGTCAAACGGCCGGAGCGCAGCGCAAGCGCCAATCGCGCCGGCTGTACACCGCCACCCCCGTCTGCTAGAACCCGCCCCAGCGTATGACCAGCCACGATCACACGCCGTCTCGCAGCACCGACGCCGCCGGCTGGTCCTTCTACGCGCGCTATTACGCCTGGCGATTTAGCTAGGCGCTCGGCCACAGCCCCCGTTCCGCGCCCGCTCAGCGCGGCAGATCCGGAGGTCGGGCGCCGTCAGCACCCGCGACGAGCCGAGCGCTCGAGCTTCCGTACAGTTTCCAGGCGTTGAGAAAGGACAGGCAGAGATGATGATCGTGATGAAACCGGCGGCCAGTGAGCAGGAGGTGCAGGCCGTCGTCGACCGGGTACATAGCGTCGGCGCACGCGCGCACGTGATCTACGGCGACGAGCTGACGGTGATCGGTGCGATCGGCGACGCCGAGCACGTGGCGCGGCTCGATCTCGAGAGCACGCCAGGGGTCGACCACATGGTGCCGATCTCCAAGCCGTACAAGCTCGCCTCGAGCCAGATCAAGCACGGGCAGCCGACCGTGCTCGAGATCGCCGGGCGCAGGATCGGCGGGGACCAGTTCGCGATGATCGCCGGCCCGTGCACGATCGAGTCGCGCGAGCAGGCGCTGCAGACCGCGCGGATCGTCGCCGATGCCGGCGCGACGCTGTTCCGGGGCGGCGCCTACAAGCCGCGTACGTCACCGTACGCATTCGGCGGCCTCGGCCAGGAGGGGCTGCACCTGCTCGCCGAGGCCAGAGCGGAGACCGGGCTGCCGATCGTCACCGAGGTGATGGACGCCCGCGATCTCGAGGCCGTGACCGAGGTCGCCGACGTGATCCAGGTCGGCGCCCGCAACATGCAGAACTACACCCTGCTATCGGAAATTGGCCGCAGCGGCTGCCCGGCGCTGATCAAACGCGGCCTGTCGAGCACGCTCGAGGAGCTCCTGATGGCGGCCGAGTACATCCTCAAGGAGGGCAACGAGTCGGTGATGATCTGCGAGCGGGGCATTCGCACGTTCGAGACCGCGTACCGCTTCACGCTCGACCTGATGGCGATCCCGGTGCTCAAGGAGCTGACCCATCTGCCGGTGATCGTCGACCCCAGCCACGCCGCCGGCCGGCGCGACCTGGTGCTGCCGATGTCGCTGGCGGCCGCGGCCGCGGGCGCCGACGGGATCATCGTCGAGGTCCATCCCAACCCTGACGAGGCGATCTGCGACGCCGCCCAGCAGCTTCACGCCGACGAGTTCGCCGACTACATGGAGCGCGTCCTGGCGGCCGCCACCGTCGCCGGCAAGACGCTCAGCACCGATATCTCGGTCGCCGGCTGACGTGGCGTACACCGGCACCGAACGAAGCGACGCCGTCCGTGACCAGCGGATCGACCGGCTGGTGCCGCTCATCGCGCCGCGCGAGCTGATCGGCGAGCTGCCGCTGACCGACGCCCACGTCGACGTGCTGCTCCGCGGCCGCGGCGAGGTCCAGGCGATCCTCGACGGCGACGACGATCGCCTGCTTGTCGTGGTCGGCCCGTGCAGCGTCCACGACGTTGACGCAACGCGCGAGTACGCCGAGCGCCTAAGCCGCCTGGTCAACAGGCTCTCGGCTGATCTGTGCGTGGCGATGCGGGTCTACTTCGAGAAGCCGCGCACGACGATCGGCTGGAAGGGCCTGATCAACGATCCGCACCTCGACGGCTCCAGTGACGTCAACACGGGGCTGCGGGTGGCACGCCGGCTGCTGCTCGAGGTGCTCGAGCTCGGCCTCCCGGTCGGGTGCGAGTTCCTTGACCCGATCACGCCGCAGTACATCTCCGACGCGGTCTGCTGGGGGGCGATCGGGGCCCGCACGGTCGAGAGCCAGATCCACCGCCAGCTCGGCTCGGGCCTCTCGATGCCGGTCGGCTTCAAGAACCGGACCGACGGCAACGTCCAGGTAGCGGTCGACGCGGTCCGCGCGGCGGCGGTCTCGCACGCGTTCGCCGGGATCGACGTGACCGGTACGTCGGCGATCCTCTACACGCGCGGCAACAGCGACTGTCACGTGATCCTGCGCGGCGGCAAGGACGCGCCCAACTACGGCGCGGAGCCGGTGACCCGGGCGCTCGAACTCCTCCGCGCGCAGGGACTGCCCGAACGGGTGATGATCGACCTCAGCCACGACAACAGCGGCAAGGATCCCGGCCGCCAACCCGGGGTCGCCGGCGCGGTCGCGGCGCAGATCGCCGGCGGAAACCCGGCGGTGGTCGGAGTGATGCTCGAGTCGTTCCTGGTGGCCGGGCGTCAGGATCTCGGCGGGCCCGGGGAACTTGTCTACGGCCAGTCGATCACCGACGGCTGCATCGGCTGGGAGACGACCGTCGAGGTGCTCGACGTACTCGCCGCC
>DATNKY010000587.1:0-2961 GCA_035603155.1 Solirubrobacteraceae bacterium | reverse complement strand
TCGACCCGCGCGTCCGTCAATCCGGCCAGACCCCCGTCCGCCAAGGCCGGATCTCAAAACAAGGCTCCTCCGCCTGCCGCCACGTGCTCGTCGAAGTCGCCTGGTCCGCGATCAAAACACCCGGCCCACTACGGGCCTTCTACCAACGCACACGCGCTCGCCGCGGCGCCCAGATCGCGATCGTCGCGACCGCCCGCAAACTCGCACGGCTCTGCTGGCAGCTGCTCACCACCAACCAGGACTACGCGTTCAAACGCCAAACCATCGTCGACCGCAAACTCCGCGCACTCGAACTACGCGCCGGCGCCCCGACCCGCCACGGCACCCAACACCAGCCCGACACCCCCACAACCAAACAACGAGCCCAACAAGAACTACAACTCACCAAACAAGCCGAACTCGCCTACCAACGACTCATCCAAGACTGGAAAGCAACCAACAACAACACACCCTCTCCCAACGCTACCCCTTGACTTTCATGCGTAGAAGACTCACGAACAGGCAGGCACGTCAGCGGCAGGCCCGAGGCGCTCGTCTACTGCTGCTCGGAGGCTGTGGCCGACCAGAGCGGCAGCGGCGGCCTCGCGGCCGGTCCGGCCTAGGAAACTCTGAACGCGCCCCTAATGTCGCTTGGGGCCGGAGGGGCGACAATCGGTCGATGACGCCGACTGATGCTCAGCAACAGCCGCTCTTAGAGCAGCTGCGCCGAGCCGGTGACGAGGCGCTTCCGTTTACCAGGCTGCATGCCGCCGGGGTCACGTTCCCCGCGGCCGTCGTTTCAGAGCTCGAGCTAAACGGATACGTCATACGGCGCGTCTATGAGCGCGGCAGGCTGGTCGGCGTGCGCCTGCTCGAGTCAGAACCCCCGTCACTTCCGCGGCGCCGCGCTGGCGCAGATCGCACCGATAGCCAACTGCGGTACATCTCGCGCACGGCGGATTGCCCCAGGCTCGGCTTAGCGTTTGTGCGGCGTCGGTTGTCGTTGGCGTTTCGGGCGGGGTTCGGCGCGGAGGGCTCCGCTCGCGGGGATGTAGATGCTGTCGTGCCCGTCGTCCCAGCGGATGCGATAGCGAGGCGAGGGGTCGCCGCCCAACACTTCCTCAACGACACCAGCGCGGGGTCGGCGGCTGGTCGACTCAGACTCCGCTACGACGCGCTTCCCGACTTGGAGGGCCATGCTCAGTTCCGATCGTTACTGCTTTACTTTGGCAGCGCGTAGCCGCGGTCGGCCTTGACTACCTCGCCGGCCTTCGCGAGCGTGCTCAGCGACGTGCCGACGGTGCCGGTCTTGATCCCGGTTTCGGTTGCGATCTCCGAGGCGGTCTTGGGACCGTCCGTTAGCGCCGCGAGGATCTTCTTCTTGTTCTCACCACGCGGCGCGCGGGTCGTCGTGCTGCGCGCCGGCGAGGTGTCCTTTGCCGCTGTGGCCTTGGTGCGCTGAGCGACCGGCCGCTGATGACGGCGCGTGGCGTCGACGCGCGAGCGCACGCCGCCTTCCAGCCGACTCAGCGCGCCCTTTAGACGCTCGAGCTCGTCGCTCAAAGCCCGATTGTCCTTGAGCTGCGCTTGTACTTCCCGGATGCGCCCCTTGATGCTGCGCGCGATATCTGACACCTCGAGTTTGGCCATCTCGTTCTCCTTATAAGGGGTCGGCGCGGGATCGTAATGATGATCGGGACGCGCTGACCGGCAGGGCTCGGCGCGCGAAGGGAAAGCAGCACAATCTCTGCACCGTGAGCCCCGGTGGCTGAGACGCGAGCTCCGCTGCAGGCGGACGAGCGCAGAGGACGACGCCTTGCATCTGGCGGTGATCTGCTGAGCTCAGCTGGGCGCCGCGCGGGTTGACGATCGAGCGCGCGCCCGGATAGCGTAGGCATGCTTCCAAGGGGCTCGGCGCGTGCCGTGGGGTCTGTTCACGCCACAATCACAGGAGGCACCGCCATGAGAACGTTCCGCCGCGCGCGCCCGAGCCCGGCGCTCGTCATTTCGATCATCGCGCTGATCATTGCCATGGGGGGCACCGCCTACGCGGGCTTCAGCGTCCCCAGAAACAGCATTGGCGCAAAGCAGCTCAAGAAAAACGCCGTGACCAACACGAAGATCAGCAACGGCGCCGTCACCGATTCGAAGATCGCGAAGGGCACGATCACCGGCGACAAGATCAAGCTCAGCACCCTGGAAACGGTTCCTTCAGCCAACACGGCGAACACCGCCACCGCGGCCAACCACGCGACCACTGCCGACAACGCGACCACCGCCGGCACCGCGACCACCGCCGGCAACGCGACCACCGTCGGCGGCAAGCCGATCCGCTGGGTGCTCGTCAACGCGACGGGCTCGATCGTTTCCCAATCAGGTGGCTTCTCGATCGCTGACCATCCAGCCGCGGGCGAGTACATCATCGCCGCCGGCTCGACCGTCACCGGTCATGCGATCGTCGCCAGCGACGCGTTTGCCAGCGACACCTCAAAGCGCGGCGTGACCGTCGCCGGCCCATGCGGAACCGGGGCCGACGGAATCGGCTGCGCGGGATTTTCGTCGGCGTTCAACGACGGCACGCACATCTTCGTCGGGACGACCGCGACCAACAACTCCACAACAGCCGACCATTCGTTCTATCTCCTGCTGTACTGACTCTCGTCCTACTGCCGCACCGCAACAAGCACCCACGCCCGCCGCGCGGCACCATCCCTCAAAGGCGCAGAGTTCCCGTTTCTCAGAACCACCGGCCAGGTCGAGCTTTCATAGCGTCGGCGATCAGGCCTTCCGCTTCGGCATCACGGACAGCGAGAGCGGCAGCACCGCGACCAGACCCTTGTCCCTTGGGATTTCCCGTGGCAGGCGACTGCTGGTCGAAGTGCGTCGCCTGCCGAAGCGGCAGTGCTGGGCCGTGTTCGGTGCGGCGACAAAGCGGGTCTGTCGGTCGGACTTCGAGCCGACGCCTCGCCCACGCCCTCAAAG
>DATNKY010000324.1:0-5078 GCA_035603155.1 Solirubrobacteraceae bacterium | reverse complement strand
GCTCGATCATCTGCGTCGCCTCGGGCCGGCCGGCGCCGCGCACGGGACCGGTCGGGGTCGAGTTCGTGACCAGCGCGATCACCTCTACCTCAATCCTCGGGATCGCGTAGACGCCGCTCGCCATCAGCGAGGTCAGGTTGGCCAGAAACGCGCCGATGCCGGGGTAGGCGCCGCCGTCCTGGAGGATCTTCACGCGGAGCGCCTGGACCTTGCCGTCGCGATCGCTGCCGATCTCGAAGTCACAGATCTGGGCGCGTCCGTGGTGCATCGCGACGAGGTTCTCGCTACGCGTCTCGGTCCACCTGACGGGACGCCCGGTCGCTCGCGCGAGCCAGCCGATGATCACATCCTCGACGTCGAGCCCCTTGCCGCCGAACCCGCCCCCGACGTCGGGCGCGATCACTCGCACCTGCTCGGGCTCGAGGCCGAGCACGAGCCCGAGGACCATCTTGTCCTGGTGCGGGGTCTGGGTCGAGAGCCAGACCGTCAGCCGCCCGTCGTCGCCGAACTCCGCGATCGTCGCGCGCGGCTCGACCGGGCAGGCGGCGATCCGCTGGCTCTCGATCGAGCCGGAGACGACGACGTCGCAACCGTCGAACAGCTGCGGGTCGGGATCCTGCGGCGGAACGTGGATGCAGGTGTTGGTGCCGGCGCTCTCATACAGCAGGACCTCGTCGCTCAGCGCCTCTCGCAGATCGGTGACGGCCGGGAGCGGCTCGTACTCGACAACAACGAGCTCGGCGGCGTCGTACGCGCCCTCGCTCGTCTCGCTGACCACGACGGCGACGATGTCGCCGACGAAGCGCACCTTGTCCGAAGCGAGGAACGGCCGAAACATCTCCGGCGGGACCTGGATGAAAGGAGGCGGCGCGCTGACGGTCAGGTCGGTGTCGGCGGCCGTGAACACCCGTGTGTTGGGGAGCTCCTCGGCGCCCGACTTGTCGATCTCGAGGATCTTGGCGTGGGCCATGTAGGAGCGCACGAACTGGACGTGCAGAGCACGCGGCGGCCTGAGATCGTCGACGTAGGTGCCCTTGCCGGTCAAGAACCGTGGGTCCTCGCGGCGGCGGACCCGCTGTCCGACTACGTTTGCCATGCGCTCAGACCTCCATCGGCGATTTCAGGCGCCACCGTCCGAGCGGCGCCGGCGAATCTAACCATGTCGCGAGCCTGACCGCCGGGCGTCACTGCCGGTGGGCGGACACCCAGGCGACCGAGCCGGCGTCGACCGGCAGCGCGACCCCGGTCACGAACGACGACTCGTCCGAGCACAGCCAGACGACCGCGGCCGCGACCTCGGCCGGGTCGCCGAAGCGCGTCATCGCCTGCGGCGCGAGGATCTCCGCCTGGCGGTCGGGCGGCTGGTCGGACATCAGTGGCGTCATGATCGCGCCCGGGCAGACGGCGTTGACGCGGATCCCCTCGTCGGCGTACTCGACCGCCGCGTTCTTGGTCAGGCCGAGGATCCCGTGCTTGCTGGCGGCGTACGCACTCAGCATCGTCACCGCGCGCAAGCCCGCGTTCGACGAGGTGTTGACGATCGCGCCGCGGTTGGGCGGCTCGTTGCCGAGCATCGCGCGAATCTCGTGCTTGAGCCCCAGGAACGTGCCGCGGAGGTTGACCGCGATCACGCGATCGAAGTCCTCGTCGGAGGTCTCGTGCAGCAGGCGGTGGACGCCGATCCCGGCGTTGTTGTGGGCGAAGTCGAGCCTGCCGTAGCGCTGCACCGCGTGGGCCACGAGCGCCTCGTTGTCGTCCGCGCTCGAGACGTCGCAGGCGAAGTACTCGGCCCGGCCGCCGTCGGCCTCGATTTGATCGATCGTCTCGCGCGCGCCCGCCGCGGCGCCCGGCAGGTCGGCGACGATCACGGCAGCGCCTTCGCGGGCCAGGCGGATCGCGCACGCGCGCCCGATGCCGCTCGCCGCTCCGGTGACGAAACCGGATCTGCCTTCCATTAGGCGGCCCATTGCGTCAACCTTATCCGCGACCATGGCGATCATCGACGTCCCGACCCAGGCGCTCGAACGTGCCGGGCTATCGCCGGTCGAGGTGGGGGAGTGGGCGCTCTCGGTGCCGGTCGAGTCCGACTCGTTCGAGGTCGCGGCGGGCGCGGCGAGCGCGTTTCTGAGCCGCGGATCGGCGCTCGAGGGCCAGCTGCCGGTCGCCAGCCTACGGTCGCCGGCCGAGCGGGACGCAGCGCAGGAGCTCTCGACGGTGCTGACCGAGGCGCGCTCGGCGTTCCTCGCAGCCCACGCGGATGAGCTCTACGACGAACTCACCGATCACCGGACCAAGCCGATCCGGCTCGAATGGCTGGTCAACGACGCCTCGGTGTTGGTCCCGGGGTTGGTCCCAGGCCATGCCGAGATGGAGGCCGAGCGCGCGCTGCCGCTGGCCGACAAGCGCGGGCTCGAGCTCGCCCAGGGTCTGCTCGTCGCGCACGTGCTGGCGCTGCCCGAGGCCGGGCGCCATCTGATCGACTCGATGCTCGCTCCGACGCCGGTCGCGCTCGAGCTCGCCGACGAGTTCGAGCGAACCGGGTACGCCGATCTCGGCGCCGCGCGCGTTACCCGGCAGGGGCGGGCCGCCGTGCTCGAGATCTGCAATCAGCGCCACCTGAATGCCGAGGATGGGGCCACGCTCGGGCCGACCGAGTCAGCGGTCGACCTGATCCTGCTCGATCCGGCCACGGAGGTCGGCGTGCTGCGCGGCGCCGCGGTCGATCACCCGCGGTACGCCGGCGAGCGCGTCTTCGGCTCCGGGATCAACCTCACGCACCTGTACCGCGGGCGGATCGACTTCATGTTCTACCTGGTCCGCGACCTCGGTTATGTCAACAAGCTCTACCGCGGCCTGGTGACGCCGGCCGGCGGCGTCGAGAAGTTGTGGGTGGCGGCGGTCGAGCGCTACGCGATCGGCGGCGCCTGCCAGTTGCTGCACGTCGTCGACCACGTGATCGCCGTTCGCGGCTCGCGCCTGTACCTGCCGGCTCGCAAGGAGGGGATCATCCCCGGCGCCTCGAACCTGCGCCTGCCCCGATCGGTCGGCGACCGCGCCGCCCGCCAGGCGATCATCTCCGGGCGCGAGTGGAAGGCCGGTGACCCGGACGCCGACCTGCTGATCGACGAGGTGGTCGAGAGTGATCAAATGGACGAGGCGATCACGGCCCGGGTCCGCGCCCTGACGAGCTCCGGCCTGATCAACGCGGCAGCGAACCGGCGCGCGCTGCGCGTCGGCCAGGAGCCGATCGACCTGTTCCGCGAGTACATGTCCGTATACGCGCGCGACCAGGCCTACTGCCATCTCAGCCCGGCGCTCGTCAGCAACCTCGAGCGCCACTGGAATGCCGCCAACCGCCGCGACTGACACTCAGATCCGCGACGCTGCTGAGACCCTCCCACGCGAGGCATTGGGCGCGTTGCAGCTCGAGCGGCTACAGGCGAGCGCCGACCGGGTGCTCAGCGCGCAGCCGCTCGGCGCCGAGCGGCTGCACGATGCGGGTATCACCGACGCCCGCGAGATCGGCTCGCTCGACGACCTCGAGCGGATCCCGTTCATGACCAAGAGCGACCTGCGCGACGCCTATCCCTTCGGCCTGCTGGCGGTCCCGCGCTCCGAGCTCGTCCGCGTGCACGCATCGAGTGGTACGCACGGCAAGCCGACCGTCGTCGCGTACACGCGGGCCGACCTCGAGACGTGGACCGAGCTGATGGCACGGGCCATGGCGATGTCCGGCGTGAAGGCCGGGATGACGATCCACAACGCCGATGGGTACGGCCTGTTCACCGGCGGCTTCGGCTTTCACCAGGGCGGCGAGCGGCTCGGAGCGACGGTGATCCCGGTGTCGGGCGGGCGCACCTCGCGCCAGGCGATGCTGCTCAACGACTTCGGTTCCGAGGTGCTCGTCGCGACGCCGTCGTACGCGCTTGTGATCGCTCAGGGACTGCGTGAGAGCGGCATCGATCCGGCGAGCCTGCCGCTCGAGCTCGCGCTGCTCGGCGCCGAGCCGTGGAGCGAGCCGATGCGAGCGGAGATCGACCGCGCGCTGCACCTGCGCGCGGTCAACTTCTACGGCCTGTCGGAGATGTGCGGGCCGGGCGTCGCGACAGAGTGCCTGATGATGCGGGCCGGGCTGCACGTCAGCGAGGACCACTTCGTGGTCGAGGTCGTCGAGCCCGACACGGGACGACCGGTCGCCCCGGGCGACGAGGGCGAGCTCGTGTTCACGACCCTGACCAAAGAGGCACTGCCGCTGATCCGCTACCGCACCGGCGACATCGGCCGCCTGATGACCGAGCCGTGCGAGTGCGGGCGCACCACGGTCCGGCTGACCGGCCTGCGCGGACGCGTCGACGACATGCTGATCATCCGCGGCGTGAACCTCTACCCGTCGTCGGTCGAGCACGCGCTGCTGAGCATCAAGGGCGTGGCCGGCCATTACCGGCTGATCATCGACCGGCCCGGCACGATGGATCAGCTGACGCTCGAATGCGAGCCGACCGGCCAACGCGATCGCCGGTCGCTGCGGTCCGAGATCGAGCACGCGCTGCGCGACGAGACGGGGCTGCGGATCGAGGTCGACGTGGTCGAGCCCGGGACCGTGCCGCGCAGCGAGGGTAAGGCGGTGCGGGTCGTGGACCGGCGTCCGGCCTGATCAACCGGCCGCCTCGCGCGCGGCCTGCCGGACATCGCTCGGTGTCGATCCGAACTCGCGCTTGAACACGCGCGAGAAATGCGCCGCGTCGCAGAAACCCCAGCGAAATGCGATGTCGGTTACCGAGCCGCCGTTGGCGCGCTGGAGATCCTCCATGCAGCGGGCCAGGCGTTCGTGGCGCACGAGCCCCGCGACCGACTCGTCGACGTCTTCGAACAGCGCGTGAAGAGCGCGCACCGACATCGCGTACGCGCGCGCGATCGACGCCGGCCCGAGTTGCGGATCCTGGAGATGGCTGCGCGCGTAGCGTCCGATCTCGGCCCGCAGCGCCGCGCGCGTCGCTGCGCGGCTCGTCGGCAGCTCGGGTTCGATCGCGCCTCGCAGCAACTCGAGCGCCGCGTTCGCGGCGGCCACGCCGGCGGCC